>DATFVY010000109.1:0-8959 GCA_035259925.1 Burkholderiales bacterium | reverse complement strand
GCGGGAGACGTAGAGGCGGGTGAGCTCCTTGATCGCGTGGTCGCAGACGCCGGTGTGGAAGACGTCGCGCCAGGAGTTGGCGAATGCCCAGAACGCCCCCGGCACATGGGCGCGCACGGCCGAGCTCTCCGGCCGCGGCGTCCCCATGCGCGCGCAGCGCTCCATCTCGGAGCGCATCTCCGGCGTCATCCTGTCGAGGGGGACGTAGCTGATCCGCTGCTTGGCCATGGGGTGAATCTCCAGAGTACCGCGATTATAACCGCACGCTCCTCCGCCGGCCTGATGGAGTGATGCGGTGAGGCAGTGAAGCAGTGATGAAAACCATCACTTCATCACCGGCCGCAGAGCCTCGGCCGGCCTGAGCAGCGCGGCAAGCGGCACGGTGAGAAAGACGGCGATGCCGACGATCCCGACGGACGTTTCGACGCCGTGGAGATCGCCGAGCAGCCCGTAGCCGAGCGGGGCGGCGATTCCGCACAGGGAGCCGAGCGTGTAGAAGAACCCGAAGGCGCGCGCGAGCCGGTCCTTCTCGACGTAGTCCCCGAGCGTGCCGTAGAGCACGGAGGAAGTTCCATTGAGCACCACGCCGATCAGCGGCAGCAGCAGGAAGGAGGCGGCCGCCGGCAGGGCCAGCGTCGCGAGTATGCCGCAGCCGGTCGCCACCTCGGTGATGACGATCATGCGGGCGACTCCCAGGCGCTCGGCGAGATAGCCGCAGGCCAGCTTGCCGGCCATGCCGCCCACGAGGATCAACGGGACCGAGAGCACGGCCCAGCCCTCCGGCAGGCCCTTGGCGATGAGGACGAACGCGATGAAGGTGAGAAATCCGGTGCGGGTGCTGGCGTCGAGGACTTCGATCAGGCACAGCGCCGTGAAACCCCGCCGGTCGCGGATGCCCCAGCCTTCGGTTTTCTTCGCCGGCGCCGGGGTGCCGGCGACGTGGGGAGTATGGGTGCTGGTTACCGTGAGCAGGATCGCGAACGCCGTGACGATTCCGGCGATACCGAAGCCGATAACCGGCGCTTCCCAGGAAATGCCGGCGAGGAGCAGGAGGCTGATGATGCCGCCGAAAGCGAATTTGCCGACGTCGCCAAAAAAGTTGTAGGTGCCGAGCGCGATGCGACGGCCGTCTCCCGGATAGGCGTGCGATATGATGGTGGAGGCGAGCGGGTGCTGGACCGCCGAGCCGACGCCTGCGAAGAACAGGGCAATGAGGATCGCCCAGAAGCCGGGAGCGAAGCCGAGCGCCAGGAACGCGATGCCCGCGACCAGCGTGCCCAGGGCCAGCAGGTTGCGCTCGCCGAAACGCTCCGCAATGAGGCCGGCCGGTATCTGGAACGACGCCATCGCCACGCGGTGCGCGGAGCGGATCATGCCGACCTGCGCGAGCGACAGGCCGAAGGTCTGCGCGAGCAGGGGCAGCAGGACGTAGGTCACGTCGGAAAATCCGTCGTGCAGCGTGTGCACGGCGCAGCAGGTGGCGAGCGTGCGCTTGTCCTTGTTCATCGGGCGCCGGATGCGCTTTGCATTGTGAAGAATTTGTGACAATCATAGCAGGCAGGGGAGAACCCGACTCATGATCTACGTCATCTACGGCGTCGCCGGGCTCTTCATCACGCTGGCCGTCGCGATGTTCTACGTGTTCTTCCGGAGCTCGCACTTCGGCATGCTCATCATGGGTATCACCTACGGCGCTTCGGGGCTCCTCGCCATCATGGTCGCGCACTGGTGGCCGCTCATCGCGGGCATTGCCCTGGCGTGGATGCTGAAGATCCTCGGCCTCGAGCCGGGGAGCGAACCCGAGGACGCCGAGCAGCGCGGCAAGCGATGAGCGACAAGGCGAAAGCGCTGGAGAGCGTGGGGCCGGCGCACCTGCGTGCCGGCTGGGACGCCATCGATCGCGACGACCTGACGGCGGCGGAAGAGATCGCGCGCGCCGCGCTGCGCAGCGACCCGCGGGATGCCGAAGCCGCGTACCTGCTCGGTAGCAGCCTGCTGTTCCAGGATCGCTACCCCGAAGCGGTCGCGCCCCTGCGCGAAGCGTACCGGGACGTGCCGCGCAAGGGCGTCGGCCACCGCCTCGGCTTTTGCTACCTAGCGCTGGGCGATCTCACGAATGCCGAGACCGTGCTGGAGCGGGAGGTCAAGGCTTACCCCGACCTGGTTAATGCGCGCAACGCGCTCGGCATTGCCCTGGTAAGGCAAGCGCGGGTCGAGGAGGCACTGGCGGTGTTCCTCGAGGCGGCGAAACTCGATCCGCACTCCCTCGAAGCAAACAGCAACGTCGGCAATGTGCTCGGCGACCTTGGGCGCTACGACGAGGCTATTCCCTACCTGCAGGGCGCGCTCGCCATGCAGCCGGGGCTGGCCGACACGCACTTCAACCTCGGCGTGGCCCTGCAATCCTTGAAGCGTCACGACGAGGCGATCGGCAGCCTGCGCAACGCGCTCGAGCTCGCGCCCCGCTCGGCGTACACGCTGAGCTATCTCCTGTGGAACGAGATGTCGACCTGCAGCTGGCGGGAGCTGAATGCCCGCATGGACGCTCTCCGGTCGCAGCTGCCAGAAGTGCCGGCGGCGCCGTTCACCTTCCTCGCGGTTTCGCATTCGGCCGAGGAGCAACGCGATTGCGCCACGCTGCACGTCCGGGAGAAAATCCCCGCCCGCCCTGCGCCACTGTGGCAGGAGGCGCGCTACCGTCACAAGAAGATCCGCCTTGCCTATCTTTCGGCGGACTTTCGCGAACACCCCGTGGCCCAGCTGACCGCCGGGTTGTTCGAGCGCCACGACCGCGCGCGCTTCGAGGTCTTCGGCATCTCCTATGGCCCGGACGATCGCAGTGCCATGCGGCGCAGGCTGACGCAGGGCTTCGACCGCTTCGTGGACGTGCTGCGGCTGTCCGATGCGGGCGCCGCGGGAGCGGTCCGCGAGCTGGAGGCGGATATCGCGATCGACCTGCAGGGACACACCACCGGGTCGCGGCCGGGCATCCTCGCGCATCGTCCGGCGCCGGTCCAGGTGAGCTATCTCGGCTATCCGGGCACGTCGGGCGCGGACTTCATCGACTACGTGATCGCCGACGCCTTCGTGGTGCCCGCGGAGCAGGAGCGCTTTTTTTCAGAGCAGATCGTTCACCTCCCGGATTGCTTCCAGGTCAACGATCAGCAGCGCGTGAGCCCGGCGAGCGCCCCGACCCGCGCGGCGGAGGGATTGCCGGAGATCGGCTTCGTCTTCTGCTGCTTCAACAACAGCTACAAGCTCAACCCGTGGATGTTCGACATCTGGATGCGGTTGCTGCGGGAGGTTCCGGGCAGCGTGCTGTGGCTGCGCGAGGAAAGCGCGATGGCCGGACGCAACCTGAGGAACGAAGCGCGTGCACGGGCCGTGGATCCCGCCAGGATCGTCTTCGCGCGCCGGTTGCCGGCATTGGCGGATCACCTGGCGCGCCACCGCCTGGCCGACCTGTTTCTCGACACGCTGCCGTACAACGCCCACACCACGGCGTCCGACGCATTGGCCGCGGGACTGCCGTTGCTGACGTGCGCGGGGAGCGCCTATGCCGGGCGGGTCGCGGGCAGCTTGCTGCGGACGATAGGGCTGCCGGAGCTGATTACCGGCAGTCTCAAGGATTACGAGGCGCTCGCCCTGAAGCTGGCGCGCGACAGCCGGCTCCACAGGGAGCTGCGCTCCCGGCTCGAGCGCAACCTCGCGACTTCACCGCTCTTCGATACCGACCGCTTCCGCCGCCACATCGAGGCCGCCTACACGACCATGTGGGAGCGTGCCGAGCGCGGCGAAAAACCGCAGGCCTTCGCCGTCGCGCCGCTCAAGTAGCGCCGCGCCGGCAAGCACCAAGCACCAAACTCCAAGCATCAAACGTTTGGAATTTGTCAGTTGGAATTTGGGATTTACGGCGCCCGCGTCTTCACCGCGCCGTAGCCGCCCCCTCCCGGCGTTTCGATCACGAAGGCGTCTCCGGCGTTCACCTCGACGCGGTCGCAGCCGCCGAGCTCGACCAGGGCGCCGCTGGCGTGCCGCACGCGGTTGTGGCCGACGGCGCCGGGCTTGCCGCCGGCCATGCCATAGGGCGGCACCCGGCGATGGCCGGAGAGGATGGCGGCGGTCATGGGCTCGAGGAAGCGCACGCGGCGCACGACGCCGTCGCCGCCGCGCCAATGGCCCTTGCCCCCGCTGCCGCGGCGGACCGCGAACTCCTCGATCACGACCGGGAAGCGCCACTCGAGGACCTCGGGATCGGTGAGCCGGGTATTGGTCATGTGGGTGTGGACGCAGTCGGCGCCATCGAACCCTTCGCCCGCTCCCGAGCCGCCGCATATCGTCTCGTAATACTGGTGCCGCTCGTTGCCGAAGGTGAAGTTGTTCATCGTGCCCTGCGAGGCGCCCATCACGCCCAACGCGCCGTAGAGCGCGTCGGTGACGCATTGCGACGTCTCCACGTTGCCCGCTACCACGGCTGCCGGGTAGCGCGGATTGAGCATGGATCCCTCCGGTATGACCACCTTGAGCGGCTTCAGGCAGCCCGCGTTGAGCGGAATATCGTCGTTGACCAGCGTGCGGAACACGTAGAGGACGGCCGACATCGTCACCGCGGCCGGGGCGTTGAAATTGCTCTCGAGCTGGCCGGAGGTCCCGGTGAAGTCGATCACCGCACTGCGGCCGGGGCGGTCGATGGTGATCTTCACCCGGATCGTCGCGCCGCTGTCCATCTCGTAGGCGAACGTGCCGTCCTTGAGCACCCCGATGACGCGGCGCACCGATTCCTCGGCGTTGTCCTGGACGTGGCCCATGTAGGCGAGGACCGTTTCCAGCCCGAAGTGCTCGACCGCGCGCCCCAGCTCGGAGACGCCCTTCTGGTTGGCCGCCACCATCGCGCGCAGGTCGGCGACGTTCTGCTCGGGGTTGCGCGCGGGATAGCGTGCGCCGGTGAGCAGGGCATGCGCCTCGCGCTCGCGGAAGCGGCCCTGGGCGACCAGCAGGAAGTTGTCGATCAGCACGCCTTCCTCTTCGAGGTGGCGGCTGTCGGGCGGCATGGAGCCGGGGGTGATGCCGCCGATGTCGGCGTGGTGGCCGCGGCAGGCGACAAAGAACAGGAGCTGCTTCCCGGCGGAATCGAACACCGGCGTCACCACCGTGACATCCGGCAGGTGCGTGCCGCCGTGGTAAGGATTGTTCAGCACGTAGGCATCGCCGGGGCGCATCTTTCCCGCGTTCTCGGTGGCGATGACGCGCACGCTTTCGCCCATGGCCCCGAGGTGGACCGGCAGATGCGGCGCGTTGGCGATGAGGCCGCCCACCGTGTCGAACAGGGCGCAGGAGAAATCGAGCCGCTCCTTGATGTTGACCGAGTAGGCGGTGTTGGCGAGCATCACGCCCATCTGCTCCGCGATCGCCATGAACAGGTTGTTGAAGATCTCCAGCATGACGGGATCCGCCCGCGTCCCGACGGCCTCGCGCCTCGGCCGCGGTACGCTGCGCGTCAGCATCAGGTGGTTGAGCGGCGTCACCTGTGCCTGCCACTGCGGCTCGACCACCGTGGTGGCATTGGCTTCCGCGATGATGGCGGGCCCCGTGACGACATCACCCGGCCGCAGCTCATCACGCCGGTAGACCGGCGCCTCCAGCGCAGCGCCACCGCTGAACAGGCGCACCCGGCGTACCGCGCGGGCCGGACCCTGGCGCGGCGGCTGCCCGGCGAATGAATCTGGCGCGGGCTCATCGCGGCCCGCAGCCTCGACCGACACGGCCTCCACCACCAGCGCGCGCCCGGGCATCAGGAAGCTGAAACGCTGCTGGTAGCCGGAGTCGAATTCCTTCAGCATCTCCGCCAGGGGGCCGAAAGTGACGGTGACCGCCGTGTCGGTGCCCTCGTAGCGGAGATGGACCTGCCGCGCGAGATTGATGTTCGCCGGCGCTACCCCCTGGCCGGCGACTTCCTCGCGCGCGCTCTGCGCGAGCCGCGCCAGCTCTACCTCGAGCCGCGGCAGCAGGGCGGCTTCGAGCCGCCCCTCGATCGCCCGCTCGCGCATCGCGCTCACGTCGGCGAGTCCCATGCCGTAGGCGGAAAGTACCCCGGCATAGGGATGAATGAAGACGCGCGGGATCGCCAGGGCATCGGCCACCAGGCAGGCGTGCTGGCCCGCCGCGCCGCCGAAGCAGCACAGCGTATAGCCGGTGACGTCGTGCCCGCGCTCGATGGAGATCTTCTTGATGGCGTTCGCCATGTTGTCCACCGCGATGCGGACGAAGCCTTCGGCGATCTCCTGCGGCTGGCGCTGGTCTCCGGTGGCGCGGCGAATCTCGGCGGCCAGCTCGGCAAATTTTTCCCGCACGACAGCGGCGTCGAGCTGCGCGTCCCCGTCCCGGCCGAATACGCGCGGGAAGAATTCCGGCTGGATCTTGCCCAGCATCACGTTCGCGTCGGTGACCGTCAGCGGCCCGCCTTTGCGGTAACACGCCGGGCCAGGCTGGGCGCCGGCGGAATCGGGGCCGACGCGGTAGCGCGCGCCATCAAAGTGCAGGATCGAGCCGCCGCCGGCCGCCACGGTGTGGATGGCCATCATCGGCGCCCGGATGCGCACGCCCGCAACCGGCGTATCGAACGCGCGCTCGAAGCGGCCGTGGTAGTGCGACACGTCGGTCGAAGTCCCGCCCATGTCGAAGCCGATGACGCGCTCGAAGCCGGCGGCGACGGCGGTGCGCACGGCGCCGACCACGCCTCCCGCCGGCCCGGACAGCACGCTGTCCTTGCCGCGGAACATGGCGGCGCCGGTGAGGCCGCCGCTCGATTGCATGAACATGAGACGCACGCCGGGGAGCTCGCCCGCGATGCGCTCCACGTAGCGCCGCAGCAGCGGCGAGAGATAGGCATCCGCCACCGTCGTGTCACCGCGGGAGACCAGCTTCATCAGCGGGCTCACTTCGTGCGAGACCGAGACCTGGGTGAACCCCGCCTCGCGCGCCAGCGCCGCGAGTCGCTGCTCGTGCGCGGGGTGGCGATAGCCGTGCATGAGCGCGATGGCAACGGCGCGGTAGCCGTGGCGCCGGGCGTCGGCGAGATCGCGCCGCGACCGCTCCTCATCGAGCGGCTCGATCACTTCTCCGCGCGGGCCCATCCGCTCGTGCGCCTCGTATACCGAGCCGTAGAGGGGCTCCGGCAGCACGATGTGGCGATCGAACAGGCGCGGCCGGTTCTGGTAGCCGATCCTGAGCTGGTCGCGGAAGCCGCGGGTGATGAAGAGCGCCGTCGGCTCGCCCTTGCGCTCGAGCAGGGCGTTGGTGGCGAGCGTCGTGCCCATTTTCACCGCCGCGATGCGTTCCGCGGGCAGCGGCTTGCGGCGCGGCGCGCCGAGGAGATCGCGGATACCGGCGAGCGCGGCGTCGTCGTAGTGCCCGGGATTCTCCGACAGCAGCTTGTGGGTGACGAGGCGTCCGTCGGGCTGGCGCGCGACGATGTCGGTGAACGTACCGCCGCGGTCTATCCAGAATTGCCAGCGAGCGGCGGCGGGATCCAAAGTGAAGTCGGCGTGCGTGGGAGAGCGAGCATACTATCACTGCCGTCCACGTTCGTTGACAAAGGTTTGAATCGCGCACACCATGAGCCGCTCATCAACGTCGTATCCAAGGGGGAGAACGTTCATGCGCGCCCAACTCTTCGCCTGCCTGGCCGTCGTCGCCGCGTTGGCTTCGGGCAATGCGGCGGCGCAGGCGACCAGGTGGGATATGCCAACGCCCTACAGCGACGGCGAATTCCACACCGTCAACGTGAAGCGGTTCGTGGCTGACGTGAAGCAGGCCGCGGGCGGGCAGCTCGAGATCGTGATGCACACGAACGGCTCGCTGATCAAGCACCCGGACATGCTGCGCGCCGTGTCCACCGGCCAGGTCAACATCGCGGAATTCCTGCTCGGCCAGTTCGGCAACGAGGACCCGGTGTTCGCGGCCGACAACCTGCCGTTCGTCGCGGCGGGCTGGGACAGCGCGTGGAAGTTTTACCAGGCGCAGAAGCCGGTGCTCGAGAAGAAGCTGCAGGCGCGTGGATTGAGGCTGCTCTACTCGGTTGCCTGGCCGGGGCAGGGCATCTACACCAAGAATGCGCTCAAGTCGGTGGATGACCTGAAGGGCACCAAGTTCCGGACCTACAGCCCGCAAACGGCGCGCCTGGCCGAGCTGCTCGGCGCAAGCCCCACCGTGATCCAGGTCCCCGACATTCCGCAGATGTTCGCCACCAACGCGGTGCAGGCCATGATCACGTCATCGGCGACCGGGACCTCGACCAAGGCGTGGGAATTCGTCAAGAACTACTACGTCACCAACGCCTTTCACCCGAAGAACGTCGTGGTCGTGAACGAGCGCGCCTTCCAGCGCCTCCCGGAGAACGTAAGGAAAGCTGTGCTCGGGGCCGCGGCGGAAGCGGAAACGCGCGGCTGGGAATTCGGCAAGCAGCGCGAGCAGACCGCCAACAAGGAGCTCGCGGCGAACGGCATGACCCTGCACGAGCCCGACGCCGCGATGAAGGCCGCCTACCGCAAGGTCGGCGAGGTCATGCTCGCCGAGTGGCAGAAAGCGGCCGGTGCGGAGGGCGCGGCAATCATCAAGGCCTACCGCGCCAGGTAGCACGCCAGCCGGTCCTGCGCGAGACCCGTTCGCGCGTCAGTACCGGCTCCCCAGTCATGCGCCGGGCGCTGGATTTCCTGTATACGGCTAGCGGCGCCCTCGCCGCGGTCTGCCTCGCTGCCATCTGCGCGCTGATGCTCGCGCAGGCCCTGGGGCGAACCGCGGGCATCCTCGTCCGCGGCGCGGACGACATCGTGGCGTGGCTCACCGCGGCCTGCGCCTTCTTCGCGCTGGGCCATACCTTCCGCCGGGGCGAGCTGGTGCGCGTAGGACTCTGGCTGGAGATGCTCGGCGCACGCGCCCGCTGGTGGATGGAAGTTCTCGC
>DATFVY010000108.1:0-6794 GCA_035259925.1 Burkholderiales bacterium | reverse complement strand
CACGATCCGGCACTGCCTGGAATCTGTTTCCTGGGCCGACGTGATCGTGGTGGTCGAGCACGGCAGCAGCGACCGCACGGCCGACATCTGCCGCGAGCTGGGCGCGAAGGTGCACCAGAGTCCCGACTGGCCCGGGTTCGGGCCCCAGAAGAACCGCGCGCTCGATCTTGCCCGCGGCGATTGGGTGCTCTCGTTGGACACGGACGAGCACGTGCCGTCCGAGTTGCGCAGCGAAATCCAGGCGACCGTCGCCAACCCCGGAGAGGCCGCGGCGTTCAGCATCCCGCGCTTGTCGAGCTATTGCGGGCGTTACCTGCGCCACGGAGGCTGGTGGCCCGATCGGGTCGTGCGGCTGTTCCGCCGCGGCAGCGCCCGCTTCAGCGATGCCCGCGTGCACGAGCGCGTGCAGGTGCAGGGCGCGACGGGACGTTTGAAGTCTCATTTGGTCCACGAGAGCTTCCGTGACCCGGCCCAGGTGCTGGAGAAAGTCAATCTCTACTCGAGCGAAGGCGCGCGCATGCTCGCCGATCGGGGGCGCAGGGCAGGCATCGGCACGGCGCTCGTCCACGGAATCTGGGCCTTCATTCGAATCTATTTTCTGAAGCGCGGATTTCTCGATGGTCGGGAGGGGGTCGCCAACGCGATCTCCACCGCCGAAGCTTCCTACTATCGCTATCTGAAGCTGATGTACCTCAACGAATCCGCGGACCGGTGATCCTCCGCGCTGGATCCAAGCGAGTCCCGAACCGGACGGTCCCTCCCTCTCGACCGCGCGCATGACGCACCCCCGGGCCCGCTACGCCCTGATCTACGTCAATTGGAAGACTCCCCGTCTCGTGGTCGAGGCGGTCCGTTCGGCGAGGTCGACGGTGTCCGATCCGGCGCTGCTCCGCGTCATGATCGTCGACAATAACTCCGGCGATGATTCTCTCGACGTTTTTGCCCGTGAACTGCCCGACGCCGAAGTCGTTCGCATGCCGGCCAACCTCGGGTTTGCGAAGGCCGCCAACGCGGGGCTGGAGCGCGTGACGGAACCCTTTGCCTTCGTCCTGAACTCCGATATACGGTTCCTCAACAACGTCACCGAGCTGCTGGCCAAGGCGCTGGAGTCCGATCCCAAGGCAGCGCTCGCTTCGCCCAAGCTCTTTCGCCCCGATCACTCGGTGCAGGCGAGCGCCATCCCGGAGCCCTCGATCGCATGGGAGCTCATCAACCGCAGCCTGCCACGCTACATGATGAAGCTGGACAACGAGCAGGTGAGCGTGGTTCCGAGCGTGGTTGGCGCCTGCATGGCGGTGCACATGGAAAGGGCCCGGCAGGTTGGCTTCATGGACGAGCGGTTCTTCTTCTATTTCGAGGAAACCGACTGGTGCAAGAGAGTTTCCGACAGCGGCGGGCGCGTCCTGTTCGTGCCTGCCGCGCACGTGATGCACATGCAGGGGGGAACTGCTCGTCGCCGGCCGGTCCGCGCCCGCGTGCAGTTTTACCTTTCGCGCTACAAGTACTTCCGCAAGCACAAAGGCGCCCTGGGCGTCGTAATCCTGTTCCTGGGGCTCTTTTGCAAGCTGACCCTGAGCATCCCGCTTGCCCTCCTGCGCACGTTGCTCATGCCGAGCCCAAGGGCGCGGGAACGCCTGAAGTCCTACCTGGTGCTGTGGTGCTGGCACGTGCTGTTGTGCCGGCCGCGATGGGGGTTCGAATGAGCCCGGTTTCAACCGGTCCGGACGCGCAGCGAGATGGGTATGAATGCCCCTGAGAGCGCGCTCGTCGTGGTTACGCAACGTATCGGCGACGTGCTGCTGGCGACCCCCCTCATTCGCTCCGTCAAGCGGGCCTGGCCCTACGCGGCCGTTGATGCGCTGGTATTCGAGGGGACCGAGGGTGCGATCGCGGCCAATCCGGACATACGGCGCGTGCTGGCCATTGCGCCGCGTGCGGGCAGGCTCGCGCATCTGCGCTTTATCTGGCGCCTCCTGCGCCGCTACGACGTGGCACTGTCGGTGCAGGCCGGGATGCGACCAACGCTGTATGCCTTTCTCGCCGGGCGCTGGCGCGCGGGAATGCATCTGCCTGCACGCAAGGGGCCCTGGAAGCGGCATCTGCTGAACAAATGGATCCTGTTCGACGATGTGAACACCCATACCGTCGCAATGAACCTGGCTCTTGCCGACGTCATCGGAGCGCCGCGCCGGGGGGAAGTCGTCGTGAGCTGGAGCGCTGAGGAAGAGCAGCGGGCATCGCAGGTGCTCGGCGATGACGCCGGCCATCCATTGGCGGTGCTGCATACCTATCCCAAGTACAACTACAAGATGTGGCGCCGCGATGGCTGGATCGAGGTCGCGCGCTGGCTTTCCGCGCGCGGATTTCGTATCGCGCTGACGGGAAGCGGCGACGCGAAGGAGGTCGCATACGTGGAAGACCTCGCGCGCGCAATGCCGGCGGAAACGATCAATGCCGCGGGTAAGCTCTCCCTCGGTGCGTCAGCCTGCCTGGTGAACCGCGCGCGAATCTACATCGGCGCCGACACGGCGATGACGCACGTCTCCGCCGCGCTCGGCGTTCCGACGGCAGCGATTTACGGTCCCACCAATCCGGTGAAGTGGGGGCCGTGGCCGCGCGGTCATGCGCCCGATATGAATCCGTGGCGGCGCTTCGGCGACCAGCAGGTCGGCAACGTGATCCTCGTGCAGGGTCCCGGCGCCTGCGTGCCGTGCCACCGCGAGGGCTGCGAGCGGCACATCGAGAGCTACAGCGACTGCCTGCAGGAACTGTCCGCAGCGCGGGTCGTAGCCGCGGTGGAGCAGCTCCTGAAGCCGCACAACGCGTGACACGGCGCGCAGCGGCGTAAAGGCCGCCGCCGGCCGGCGCCGGTGTTCACCCGGAGCGCGGCATTTCCCCCGGCAGAGGTCGCGCGACCTTCCTGCTGTGGAGGACTATCACCGCCACCACGGCGAGCAGCAGCAGCGTCCCCAGCGTGATGCATCCCGAGGACAGCATCTGGTTCGACAACTCCCGCCCCATGAAGAACCTTGAGGTGAGCGTATTCAGGGCGAAGCTCGCGCACAGGAGCGGAACGACGGCGCGCCATGCCTCGCGGTGCTTGATCAGGTACGCCACGATCGCCATGTGCGGAAGCAGCAGGACGACGAAATGGGACTTGCTGGACACGGGCGAGAGCAGCACCATGCTGATCAGTATCACCGACGCGCCCCACAGCAGAGCGCCTTCCACCTTCGCCGAAAGCAGGAGGACGGCGAGCACCGCCAGTCCGTAGGCGAGGTACACCGAATACAGAATCATGCGGCTATGCGCGGCGACGTCCGCGCCCAACCGCTCATGCACGATGGCGAAGACAAAACCCTTGAGCGATTGGTTGAGAACGTTGACGTCCCTTATCAGGGGACCGTAGATCTCAGGGGAGGTCCCCAGCAGCCCTCCAACCGCGACGTCCTCGATCCACGTCCACAGGAAGCCGTGGCCGGGATAGTGGGCCGTGAACAACAGGTCCGGCAGCAAAGACAGCAGCACGCACAGGCCGGCGGCCAGCGCAAAGACTGTCCATTTTCGGAGGAAAAGAGGGTAGAGGAGCATGAGCAGCGGGGTCGCCTTCAGCGCGACCGCGACGGCGAGGCCGGACACGGCGGGGAAGGTCTTGTTCTCCCACAGTCCGTAAAGCCCGACGAGGATGAAGAAGAAAACGACGACGTCGTAGGCGTGGTTCTCGAATACGGACAGCACGAACTTCAGGGTCAGCAATATGGAAAACACCCTCAGCCAGGCGAGTTCGTCCCGCGCCACGCCAAACGCCCTGATCGTGAGCGTCTCGCAGATCCTGAAGCAGCCGTAGGTGGTGCCCACCAATACGCCATACCACGCCAGATTTTTCGCCCACAGGGGCAGGAACGCGAAGGGGACCGTGAGCAGGGCAAACAACGGCGGGTAAGGGAAGCCGATTGCGCACGTCACCAGCCGCTCCCCCTTCATCAGGCAAGCGCCGGCAGAAGCGTCCGCCGACATCAAATACACGGACGTCATCGCTTCGGGACCAGCGGCACCGATGCGGAACCGGAAATAGTAGAGAACCACCGCCAGCCCGACGATCGCCCACCAGACGATGGAACGCCTGGAGGACGCCGCAGCGAAGGAACTGTGAGAAGCTGTCATGTCCCGGCAGCTCTGCTGAACTCAGGCGCCCGAGATCCAGCGCAGCGTGCGCCTCAAGCCCTCCTCGAAAGGGGTGGTCGGCTGCCAGCCCAGCTCGGCGCGGGCCAGCTGGATGTCGAGCACGTTGGCGGGCACGTCGAAAGTCCGGCGCGGAACGTGGCGTTTCCGCACGGGGCAGCCGATCACCTTTTCGACCGCAGCGATGATTTCGTTCAGATCGCGGCCGACGCCGCTGCCGATATTGATGATCCTGCGCTCGCCGCGATAGTCCACCGTCCGCGCCAGCGCCTCCGCCACATCGCCGACATACAAGTAGTCGCGCACCACGCTGCCGTCGCCCCAGATTTCGATCGTTTCGCCGCGGTGGGCGCGGTGGAGAAACGTGGTCACCGCGCCCTGCCCGGACGCGACGCGCTGGCGCTCGCCGAAGGGATTCGAGATGCGCAGCGCGCAATAGTCGATGCCGTGCAGCACGCGGTAGAGCTCCAGGTACTTCTCGATCGTGAGCTTCCCTATGCCGTAGGACGTGATCGGATGCGTCGGGTGCTCCTCGGTGATGGGCACCGTGCGCGGCACGCCATAGACCGTGCCCCCGGAGGAAGCAAAGACGATCCGGTGGCCGCCTTCGCGCCGGCACGCCTCCAGCAGCTGCACCGTGCCGATGACGTTGTCGGCCACGTCGGCCGCCGGATTGACGTTCGAGGACTGCGGCAGCGTCGTCGATACCAGGTGAAAGACCGCCGGGCAGCCCGCGATCGCGGCCTCGATGTCCGAGGGACTGCGAAAATCCCCGCGCATCCACTCGATGTCGCGCCGGCTGGACACCCCCGCGGGCTCGCGGTCGGGCTGGTCGAAGATGCGCACCGCATGACCCGCGCGCAGCAGCCGCTCGGCAAGATGCGACCCGATGAAACCGCCGCCCCCGAGCAGAACGCACTTCATCTTCCGGCCGCCCGGCTGCGCAGCCGCGCCGCGCGCGGGCTCAACCCTGGCTCCCGATCACGACACCCAGGCAGATCAGCAGCACGCCGGCGATCTTGGCCACGGTGAGCGGCTCCTGCAGCAACCAGGCCGAGGCGAGGGCCACCAGCACGAACGACAGGCTCATGATGGGATAGGCGTGGGACAGGTCGAGTCTGGTCAGCGCCGCCATCCACGACAGCGCCGCGAGAAACGCGGCCGCCAGCGCGGACACGACCCACGGATTCAGCAGCAGCCGCGCGAGGAACCAGAGCTTGTCGGCGGGAGCCTCCGGGAACGTCCCCGCGCCCATCACCTGCCACTTGATGACGAGCTGGCAATAGACCATGAGCAGGATGCAGGCTCCGAGATAGACGTAGCTCATTGGATCACCGGGTGGTAACGGGTTGGATTGCGCGGGCGGGAGCGCTCAATGATCGGGGGGCGTCCCGTGGAAGGTGGTATCCATGACGATGTAGAGCGGCCGCTTCTTGGATTCCTCGAAGGTCTTGCCCAGGTAGATGCCGATCACGCCGAGAATCGCGATGATGATGCCGCCGATGAAGTAGATCGATACGATCAGGCTCGCCCAGCCTGTGATCGCCGAGCCGTATAGCATGGCGTGGACGAGAATGTACACGCCGTAGCAGAACGCCAGGAACGCAATGACGAAGCCGAGGCGCACCGAGAGCCGCAGCGGCTTGTCCGAGAAGGCGATCATGACGTCGAAGGCCAGCTTCCACAGCTTCCCCAGCGTGTAGCTCGTCTTCCCGGCGTAACGCTCGGCCTGCTGGACTTCGACGTACGCCGTCGGAAACCCGATCCAGTGCAGCAGGCCCGTCGAGTATCGCAGCTGCTCCCGCAGCCGGCGGAAATTCCCCACCACCTTGCGCGACAGAATGCGGAAATTGCCCGGAGTTTCGTAGGCAACGTCCGCAAAGTATTCGAGCAGCTTGAAATACAGGTTTGACCCCCAGCGCTTCACCAGCGCATCCTGGTGCCTGTCGCGCCGCGCGTGCACCACGTCATAGCCCTCCTGCGCCTTGGCGTAGAGGAGCGGAATGTCTTCCGGGCGGTCCTGCAGGTCGCAGTCCATGACCACGACCCAGTCGCCGTCGCAGTTGTCGAGCCCGGCGGTGATGCCGTAGTGCTGGCCGAAATTCCGGCTGAACTGGATTCCCTTCACCCGCGGGTCCGTGCGGGCGAGCTCGCGGATGATTTCCCACGAGCGGTCACCTCCGCAGTCCTCGACCATGATGATCTCGAAGTCCCGCGTCATGGCCGAGAGCACGGCGACGAGCCTGCGGTAGAGCTCCTCCACGCAATCCTCGGCGCGATACACCGGGGTGACGACGGACAGGTGCGGCATTGCTAGCGCTCCGCCCAAGTGAGCTGTGACCGGTGATCTGTGACCGGTGCGATGCCGGGGTTCTGTCGCTTACTGATCACACATCACCGCTTACTGGTCACTGATGGTTGGCGAACTGGATGCGGTAGAGTTTGTCGTAAATGCCGCCGCGCTCCAACAGCTCGCGGTGGGTCCCGGTCTCGGCGATGCGGCCGCGATCGAGCACGACGATGCGATCCGCGTTCTCTACGGTCGAGAGCCGGTGCGCGATGACGATGGTCGTGCGCCCCCGCATCAGCGCCTCCAGCGCCGCCTGCACGTG
>DATFVY010000107.1:0-15261 GCA_035259925.1 Burkholderiales bacterium | reverse complement strand
TCGCGCGGCGGCTGCTGGCCGAGAAAAGCCAGCGCGCCCAGGAGCGCCGGCAGCGGGCGTGCCGCATCGACCGGGGCGGCGAGCGTCTGCTTCGAGAGCTTTTCGCCGCGCTCGTTCACGGCCACCGGCAGGTGCACGTAGCGCGGCCGGGCCAGCCCCAGCAGTTGCTGGACGTAGATCTGTCGCGGCGTGGATCCCAGCAGGTCGGCGCCGCGCACGACGTGCGTGATGCCCTGCTCGGCATCATCCACCACGACCGCGAGTTGGTAGGCGTAGACGCCGTCTGCGCGGCAGAGCACGAAATCGCCGTACTCGTGCTCCAGCCGGCAGGCGATGCTGCCCTGCAGCGCGTCGTCGAACTCGACAGCGGCGCCCCGCGTATCGAGCCGCTGTGCCCGCGCAGTCCTCGATTCCGCGACGCCGCCGCGGCAGGTTCCCGGATAGACGGGACCTTCGGCGCCCGCGACGGCGGAATCGGCGATCTCGCGGCGGCTGCAGGCGCACGGGTAGACATGGCCCGCCTGCCGCAGGCGATGCAGTGCTGCGTGGTATGCGTCGTTGCGCTCGCTCTGCAGCGCGACCGGGCCGTCCCATTCCATGCCGCAGGCTTCGAGCGTGCGCAGGATCTCGTCGGCGACGCCGGCAATGACGCGTGGCGGGTCGAGGTCTTCCATGCGCACCAGCCATTCTCCGCCGTGCGTTCGCGCCTCGAGGAAGCTCCCCACTGCCGCGACCAGCGACCCGAAGTGCAGCGGGCCGGTGGGCGAAGGCGCGAAGCGCCCGCGGTAGTTGGCCATGTGGAGAGTCTAGATGATTGAACCGCCATGACCCCAAGACGCCAGTTGCCCTGATTGGTTTCTTGGCGTGCATGGCGCCTTTGCGGTTAATATCGTTCTTTCAACGGAGAGGTGAATGAAAGCCAAGGCCGCAGTCGCGCACAAGGCGGGCGCACCGCTCACCATCGAAACCGTGGATGTCGAAGGCCCGAAGACGGGCGAAGTGCTGGTCGAGATCAAGGCGACCGGCATCTGCCATACCGATGAGTTCACGCTGTCGGGCGCCGATCCGGAAGGCCTGTTTCCCGCGATCATGGGACACGAGGGCGCGGGCGTCGTCGTGGATGTGGGACCCGGCGTCACCCATCTCAGAAAGGGCGACCACGTCATCCCGCTTTACGTGCCGGAATGCCGGCAGTGCGAGTACTGCGTGTCGGAGAAGACCAACCTGTGCCAGGCGATACGCCTCACGCAGGGGCAGGGCCTGATGCCCGACGGCTCCAGCCGATTCTCGCTGGGCGGAAGGAAGATCCACCACTACATGGGCACGTCGACGTTCTCGAACTTTACGGTGGTTCCGGAGATCGCGCTGGCGAAGATCCGCGAGGACGCGCCGTTCGACAAGGTGTGCTACATCGGCTGCGGCGTGACCACGGGGATAGGCGCGGTCATCAACACTGCCAAAGTCGAGGCCGGGGCAAACGTGGTCGTATTCGGCCTCGGCGGCATCGGCCTGAACGTGGCGCAGGGCGCGCGCATGGTCGGCGCCAAAATGATCGTGGGGGTTGATATCAACCCGGCGCGCCGGGCGCTCGCCGAGAAATTCGGGATGACGCACTTCGTCAACCCGAAGGAGGTCGGCGGCGATCTTGTCGCCCACCTCGTCAACCTCACGAAGGGCGGCGCGGACTACAGCTTCGAGTGCATCGGTAACGTGGACGTGATGCGTCAGGCGCTCGAGTGCTGCCACAAGGGTTGGGGCGTCTCCACCATCATCGGCGTCGCTGGCGCGGGGCAGGAGATCAGGACGCGGCCGTTCCAGCTCGTCACCGGGCGCGTGTGGCAGGGCACCGCTTTCGGCGGCGCCAAGGGAAGGCGCGACGTGCCGAAGATCGTGGACTGGTACATGGAGCGCAGGATCAACATCGACGATCTCATCACCCACAAGCTCAAGCTCGAGGACATCAACCGCGGCTTCGAGCTGATGCGGGAAGGCAAGTCGATACGCAGCGTCGTCGTCTTCTAGCGCAATGCCCGGCGGGGCCGGGCCGTCCGCAGGTGGCTACCGAGCGTCCCGGTTGCGGCAGACGAGCACCGTGGAGTAGCCGAACAGGTTGGCGGGCCGGGTCTCTACGACATCCAGATCCGCCAGGGCGACGAACGATTGCATGTCGAGATTGGCGCTGTAGTTGAGCAGCCGGTAGATCGGGGACAGGAACGCGTCGCACGCCCGCGCCACGGCGCGTTGCGACCGGAAATGGTTCGCGACTACGATCGTCGCGCCGGGCCGGCACGCTCGCTCGATCTCCTTCATGGCGCGAACCGGGTCGGGCAGACCCGCCATCGCGAACAGCACTACCGCCTTGTCGAAGCTCGCATCGGCGAAGGCCAGGTGATGCGCGTCCATCTGCAGGAGCGTCGTAGTCTGCTCCAGCCGCTGCTCCCTGACCCGTTGCGCCGCCTTCGCCAGCATTTCGCGCGAGAGGTCGACGCCGACGACCCGGACGCCCTTGGGATACAAGGGCAGCGACAGGCCGCTTCCCACGCAGACCTCGAGTACGCGGTCACCCGGGCGGCACTCCAGGGCTTCGATCGCCAGGCGCCGGCCGTGGTGCAGGCTCACACCGAAGACGGTGTCGTAAAGCGGCGCGAAGAGGCGGTAGCCGCGCCGGTTCCCTTCGACAGTGACCTCGAAGCCGCGCGGCAGTCGCGCGGTGCTTGCGTTGTCCGTCGTGGTATTCATTCCTGCGGAAATCTAGCATGCGGCTTGGGCTGGTACAAGACCAGCGCGCAAAATTTGCCGCGCCACCTGTAATCAAAAGTACATAAATGGGTCCAACCGCCAGGTCGCCAGACTGCATTAAGGAATCCGCCAAATGGAAACCGCTCTACTGGCCATCGCTTGAATGTGCGCGATCGCTGATGTGCAGCCAGCAAGATTCTTGAATGCTCTCTGGCGTCTTGGCGGTTCGAGTCAACGTCCCGCGAGCAGCGCGCGCGTGGCTTCGACAGCCTCGCGCGCGACCTCGAGAGGCGGTCTCGCCCAGTACTCGGGGTTCGGCGCCTCGTAGCTGAGATAGCCCTTGTAGCCCTTCTCGCCCAGCAGGTCGAATACCTCGCGCCAGCGCACCTTGCCCTTGCCCGGCGGGAGGCGGTCGGTGGGGCGATTCGCCGCTGAGCGCGGGCCGTCGGGAACGTCGCTGTACTGGAAAGCGAATATCCTTTCGGCGGGATAGCTTCCGAAGCCGCGGCCGCCGCTGCCGCTGCGCTCCATGTGGTATGCGTCCAGCAGCAGGCCGCAATTCGGGTGGTCGGCGAGCTCGACGACCCTGGCGCCCGTCTGCAGGTTGTTGATGACGGAGTGCGCCGAGTTGAATTCGAGGGCGAAGCGCACGCCGTGCTTCTTCGCGATCTCGCCGCCGGCCCTGAAGTTGACGGCAGCCTCCTCCAGCGTGCCCGGTGCATTCTGCCCCGGTGCGATCATCACCAGGGCGCAGCCCAGCGAAACGGCGTTGGCGCAGGTTTCATCCAGCACCTTGAGCAGGCGCTCGCGCTCCTCGCCCTTGGCGAAAATCAGGCCGTACTCCGTTCCCACGCACGCGGTCTTGAGCCCGCTGGTACGCACCATGTCGAGCACGTGGGCGTTGGTCATGCCGGCTTCGAAGCAGCGGGTAAAATCAATGCGCCTCAACTCGACGGCGTTCCAGCCTGCGGCCTTCGCCGCGCGCAGGACCTCGGCGAGCGGCGTCGTGTCCAGCGTCCAGGTGTGGAGCGCGAGGCGATTCTGCATCGTGGTCATGGGGCGCTGTAATCCTACCGTAACGCGGCCGACTTATTTTGGCGTGTCTCGAAAAGGCCAATCTATCATCCACCGAGGGGAACCCACATGAGCCACAGCTACAGCGACCAGAAAATCATCAATCCGTCAGCCAATTCCAGCTTCGCCGAGATCGTCGAGGCGCGGCTGTCGCGGCGTGGCCTGCTCAAGACGGGAGCCGCCCTGGCGGTGCTGAATACGCTGCCGCTCCCGCTCGCCGGGTGCGCGTCCGGGCTCAAGCGGGAAGGAACAATCGGGTTCAAGGGCGTCCCGGTATCGACGGCGGATGCGGTCGTCGTGCCCGAGGGCTACAGCGCCACGGTGCTCTATGCCTGGGGCGATCCCATCGGCCACCCGTCCGGTTCCCCGGCCTTCAAGCAGGACGCCACGAACACCGCCGCCGAGCAGGCGCTGCAGGCCGGCATGCACCACGACGGCATTCACTACTTCCCGCTGCCGTACGGGTCCGACAGCCCGGGCCACGGCCTGCTCGCGATGAACCACGAGTACACGGACGATGGGCTGCTCCATCCGGACGGCTACGCCAACTGGAGCGCGGAGAAGGTGCGCAAGAGCCAGAATGCCCACGGTGTCTCGGTGGTGGAGGTGCGGCAGGAAGGCGGGCGCTGGCAGGTCGTGCGGCCGTCGAAGTACGCCCGGCGCGTGACGGCGGCGACGCCCATAGGCATCTCGGGTCCGGCGGCGGGCGCAGCGGCGATGAGGACCGCGGCCGATCCCACGGGAGCGCTGGCGCTGGGCACCTTCAACGACTGCGCGCACGGCTACACGCCGTGGGGGACCTATCTCACCTGCGAAGAGAACTGGGACGCGTATTTCGCGAACAGCGGCAAGGTGACGCCGGACCACCAGCGCCAGGGCATCCGCCCCGGGGGCCGTGGCTACCGCTGGGAGGAGTTCGACGAGCGCTTCGACGCCGGCAAGCATCCCAACGAGCCCAACCGTTTCGGCTGGGTCGTCGAGGTCGACCCCTACGACCCGCAAGCGCGACCGGTGAAGCGCACCGCACTGGGCCGCTTCAGCCATGAAGGCGCATGGCCGGCGTTGGCGCGCGACGGCCGGGTGGTCGTCTACCTCGGGGACGACCGGGCCTTCGAGTACATCTACAAGTTCGTCTCGCGGGATCCCTGGAACCGCGGCGATCGCATGGCCAACCGCGACCTGCTCGACCGCGGCGCGCTGTACGTGGCGAAGTTCCGCGAGGACGGCAGCGGAGAATGGGTCGAGCTCGGGCACGGCAGGAACGGGCTGACGGCGCAAGCCGGCTTCGAGAACCAGGCCGACGTGCTGATCCGCACGCGCCAGGCGGCCGATACCGTGGGCGCGACCAGGATGGACCGGCCGGAATGGATCGCGGTGCACCCCGGCACCAACGAGGTCTACTGCACGCTCACCAACAATACCGGCCGCGGCGCCGCGAAGATGGCCGGCGTGGACAAGGCCAACCCGCGCCCGAACAACGTCTTCGGCCACATCATCCGCTGGCGGGAGGACGGCAACGATCCGGCCGCGCTCGCCTTCAAATGGGACATCTTCGCCCTCGCCGGCGACCCGCGCCACCCCGACGCCGAGAGGCGCGGCAACATCAAGGGCGATGCCTTCGGCAGCCCGGACGGGCTGTGGTTCGACGACGGCGGGATCCTGTGGATACAGACCGACGTTTCGACCAGCACGCTCAACAAGGGGCACTACGAGCGGCTCGGCAACAACATGATGCTCGCCGCCGACGTGAAAACCGGCGAGATCCGCCGCTTCCTCACGGGTCCTCGCGGCTGCGAGGTGACGGGCGTCATCATGACGCCGGATTCGCGCACGATGTTCGTCAATATCCAGCACCCGGGGGAATCACCGGCTGAGCGCTCCGATCCGAAGGAGCCCAAGGCGGTCGGGTCATGGCCGGACGGGGCCGCGGGCGGCCGTCCGCGTTCCGCGACGGTGGTCATCCGCAAGAATGATGGGGGCATCGTCGGCACCTAGATGCCCGCCTGCTTGACGACCTTGATCCAGACCGCGAGGTCCTCGCGGATCCACTTGCCTCAGCCGGGGGTGCCGACCTAAACGGGCTGGGGGTGCCGCCTGCTTTCGAGCAGGCTCTCGAACGCCTCGCTCGGCAGCGGCTTGCTGAACAGGAAGCCCTGTCCCTCGTCGCAGGCGGCGTGCAGGAGCAAGGCGCGCTGCGCCTCGGTTTCTATTCCCTCCGCGACCACCGTCAACCGCAGGCTGTGGGCGAGCGCGATAGTCGCGCGGATGATAGCTGCGCTTTCATTGTTGGCGGTTGCATCGCGGACGAACGAGCGGTCGATCTTGAGGCAGTGCAGCGGGAAGCGCCTCAGGTAGCTCAAGCTCGAATAGCCCGTGCCGAAGTCGTCCACCGCGAGCTTTACGCCGAGCCGGTGCAGGTCCGCCAGCACCGCGATGGTCTGTTCCGCGTTCGACATCGCCGTGCCTTCGGTAATCTCCAGCTCGAGGCGATGCGCTTCGAGGCCGGAGCGTTTCAGGATCGCGGCGACTGTGCTGACGAGGTCCTTTTGCCGGAACTGCCGCGGCGAGAGGTTGACGGCGATGTTGAGGTCGTGGCCCGCGGCGCGCCAGCGCGCGGCCTGCGCGCACGCGGTCTCGAGTATCCAGGCGCCGATCGGCATGATCAGGCCGGTTTCCTCGGCCATCGGGATGAACTGCACCGGGTTGACGGACCCGAGCTCCGGGCTGTTCCAGCGCGCCAGCGCCTCGGCGCCGGTGACGTTCCCTGTAAGAAGATCGATCTTCGGCTGGTAGTGCGCAACCAGCTCGCCGTTGTCCAGCGCGCGCCGCAGCCGCGATTCCAGGGCAAGGCGCCTGCCGGACAGCGTGAGCGGCTCGTTCTGGTAAACGTGGTAGCCGCCGTTGCCGTCCCTCTTGGCCCGCGCCGCGGCGATCTCGGCGGCCTCCATCAGCTTCGCGGAGGTGCATTCCCCGTTGACGCAGGAGGCGACGCCGACGCTCGCGGAAACGAATATCTCGTGCCCCTGGACCTCGAACGGCGCCGCCAGGGTTTGCATGAGCTTCTCGGCCACTGCGACCACGTCTTCGGCGGCGGTCGTCCCCTCCACGAGGATCGCGTAGTCGTCGCCGCCGAGGCGGGCGATCGTATCCACCTCGCGCAGGGACGATTTCATCCGCGCGGCGACTTCCCGCAGCAGCTCGTCGCCCGCTTCGCGCCCCAGGCTCTCGTTCACCTTCTTGAAGCGGTCGAGGTTGGCGAGCAGCACGCCGAGGGTTTCGCCGCGCCGCCGGGCGTGGGCCACCGCGAGCTCGAGCCGGTCCTGGAACAGGCTGCGGTTGGGAAGCCCGGTCAGCGTGTCGTGGTGCGAGAGGTACTCGACCCGCTCCTGCGTGCGCTTGTATTCGGTGACGTCGCGGGCGACGACCAGCAGGCTCGCCCCGGCAATTTCGGGAAGATGTATCGGAGCCACACGGCACTGCAGCCAGCGCTGCGTGCCGAGGAGGCCGGCGATTACCAGCTCGATGTCCGCGGGCTCGCGCCTGCCGACGCAATTCGTGAAGCAGTCGCGGTGCTCTGATTGCACGAAATTGGCGAGTCCGTGCTGCCTGACTTGCTCGATGGTTCCGGCTTCGAGCATGGCCAGACCTGCGCGGTTGATCTCCATCAGTTCATTCTGCGGGCTGATCAGCGCCACGCACTCGGGGTCGTTGTCGAGGATCGCCCGCAGCCGGGTCTCGCTCGCCTTGACCGCGGCTTCCGCCTTCTTGCGCTCGCTGATGTCGTGGAAGATGACCGAGACGCTGGTGACCTTGCCGGTCGTGTCCTTGACGGGGGAGACGCTGCTGAGGACGTCGATGATGCGCCCGTCCTTGGTGACGCGCCGGGTTTCATAGGGCGCCGCGCGCCGTCCGCCGAGCGTTCTCTGGATCTTCTGCTCCACCGTGAGCCGCTGGTCCGGCGGAAAAATCAGGTCGATCGGCTGGCCGAGAACTTCGGCCGCGGCGTAGCCGAACATGCGCTCGGCGCCGGCGTTCCATGACTGGAACCTGCCGTCGGGCGAGCGGCTGATGATGGCGTCGTCCGATTGCTCGACGATGGCGGCGAGCTCGGCGCGGACGGCCTCGGCCTTCCTGCGCTCGCTGATGTCGCGGTAGATTGCGCCGACGCCGACGATCGCGCCCGCCGGGTCCTGGATCGGGAACGCGGTAACCGAAACGGGCACCGGGCTGCCATCGCGCCTCACGCGGGTCGCCTCGTAGTGGCGCTCGCCGTGCTTGATCGCCTCCAGATTGTCCCAGGCGAGCGCCTGCTCGGGCGCCGCGTAAACCAGCGTAATGAGCTGGCCGATCGCCTGCGCGGTGGTGTGACCGAACAGGTTCTCGGCACCCGCGTTCCAGGTTTGAATCGCGCCGTCGGGTGTCGTGCTGACGATCGCGTCGTCGGAGCTGCGGACGATAGCTGCGAGCTGGGCAAGCTCGGCGTTGTGCCGCCGCAGCATTCTAGCCATCGCTTCCCGCCGCCTGATCATCAGGAGCAGGAAGGCAGTGAAACCGAAGATGACCAGGGTTGCGAACCCCGCGGCCTCGTAATAACCGCGCCTGCGCTCGTGGAATTCCGCCAGCGCCTCGCTCTCGGCAGCGCCGACCAGCACCACCAGCGGATAGTCCATCAGAGCGCGGTAGCTGAAGATGCGCTTCAGGCCGTCAACCGTGCCCGTGCTGAGGTAGCTGCCGTTCGGGCTCGATGGAAGTACCTTGAACAGGGCCCACTTGCTCGTGTCCACCGTGGCGTTGGCCTCATTGCGGGAGCGCCGGGCGCGGACCACGCCATCCCGCCCGACGAGCGTGATCATGGCCAGCTCGCCGAGCTCGGTCTGGCTGTAGAGCTTGGAGAAGGTCTGCGGGTCGATCGACACAACCGCGACACCGCCGAAGGAGAGATCGGGGTTGTTGATGCGCCGGGAGAGCTGGAGAGACCATTTCCCGGAAGCCTGTCTCAGCACCGGCTTGCCGATGAAGAGCTGGCCGGTGTCGCTCGCCGCATGCACGCGGATATGGCTGCGCGGGGAGAGCTCGGCACGGCCCGTTGGCAGGCTGCTTGCAACCAGCTCGCCGCGCGCGTTGAACACGCCCAGCTCCAGGTAGATGCGGCTGATGATCGGGCCGTCCTCCATCAGCCTGCGCAGATCGACGGTCCTGCCCTGGCTGCGGTGCTGGTCGATGATGAACTGCAGCACCTGGTCGGCCTCGCGCACGGTCCGCAGCACGTGCTCCTCGAAAACACGGGCAAGATTGGCGGTGTCCTTGCTCGCCGCCTTGATTTCGACCGCTTTCTCGGTCCGCACCTTGAAGACGACCATGCCCCACAGCAGGCCGATCAGCAGCACGCAGAAGGCAACGACGACGAAGCTGGCGCTGAAGCGGCGCGAGAAAGACCTCGCCCTGGAAGCGATGCAGTTTATGACCTGCCGCGCGGTCGGGCGGCGGACGGCGCCTGCGGGTGCCGGTCGGAACGTGGTGCTGGCCTGCTGCATGGGCTATTTGCGCCCGGCCGGCGCGATGCCGAGCGCTTTCGCTACTGCCGGTATCAGCTCCTCGGACAACCTGTCCTTGACGATGTAGCCGAGCGCCCCCACGGCGCGTGCCTGCTCGAAGTACACCTGGGCGTTGAGATTCGAGACGATGATGATGCTCACGTCCCGGAACAGCTTGAGGAGGCGTCCCGTGAACTCGATGCCGTTGGCGTCGGGCAGGCAGACATCCATCAGTATGAGCCGGGGCTGATGCTCGAAGCAGACAGCGAGCGCGCGCGCGCCGCTGTCCGCCTCCAGAATGCGGCATCCTGGAAACGCGGTTTGCAGAAGGACGCTCAGTCCGGCCCGCATCGCTGCATGGTCCTCGACGATCAGCACCGCCGGCGGCTCCGAAGTGCTCTCTGATTTCATTGGCTCGATCCCTGCGGGGCGGCCTCGAAGCCTGCCCCGGGCAGAAAAAGGCCGCATTCTGCAGCGGAGCTCCAGCCAGGTCTGTCGGGAGACCTTGAGGGATGCCCCGCGGTCGGGTCGGGAAAGCTTGACAATCCGCTGGCGCGTGAACTACATCACGCCGGCGACTTGACCCTGGATCAGGCGCGAGGCGGCGGCTGAACCAGGCAGCGCCCTGGTCTTCAGGCGGGCGGGGTCAGGCCGTGCTGGATTGCGAACTTGACGAGGGAGGGTACGTCGGGCACGCCGAGCTTCTTCATGAGCCGGCTGCGGTAGGTTTCGACCGTCTTGGGGGAGAGGTGAACGATGCGCGCGATCGCAGCGCTCGACTTGCCTTCGACCACGAGCTGCAGCACCTGGCGCTCGCGCACGCTGAGGCTCTCCAGCGGTCCGGCGCGCTCGGGGGTTGCAGCGGCGGCCTCACGGAGCGCGGGGCTCAGGTAGCGCTGTCCGGCGTGCACGGCCTTCACCGCGGAGATGACCTCCGTCGCCGCGGATTCCTTCAGCACGTAGCCGAGCGCCCCGGCCCGCAGCGCGCGAAACAGGTGCTCGGTCGAGGAGTGCATCGACAGCATGACGATCTGCGTTTGCGGACACCTGGCACGCACCAGCTGCGCCGCCTCGATGCCGTTCAGGCCGGGCATGGAAATGTCCATCACCAGCACGTCCGGCTTGAGCTCCTCGGCGCACCGCAGCGCCTCCCTGCCGTCGCCCACCTCGGCGACGACGGCGATGCCCGGATTGGCGGCAAGCAGGGCGCGCAGGCCCTCGCGCATGAGGGTGTGATCGTCGGCGAGCAGCACACGTATCGTCATGCGGGCGCCCTCGGCAGGATGACCTCGACCCGTGTGCCGCGGCCGGGTGCGGACTTTATGGTCAGCGCAGCGCCGACCGCTTCGGCCCGCTCGCGCATTGTCGCCATGCCCCAGCTTTGAGCTGCCGCGGGCTGCCGCTTCGGGACTTCGAAGCCCATGCCGTCGTCCGCGATGGAGAGAAGGACGCGCCTTTTCGACTCCTCGATCCGGATTTCCACCGCCGTGGCGCGCGCGTGCTTGGAGACGTTGTTGAGCGCCTCCTGCGCGATGCGGAACAGGGCGGTTTCCGCAGGCAGGGGCAGCCGCGGCACGGGATCGTTGCCGACGACGCTCACGCCGGTGCCGAAGCGCTTCGAGAAGTCCGCGGCATAGGTGCGCAGGGCCGCGACCAGGCCATAGTCGTCGAGCGCCACCGGCCGCAGCTCGGCCATCAGGTTGCGCACGCGCTCCATGGTGTCGCCCAGCAGCGCGTGCGAGTCGTTCATGCGCGCTCCGACCGCCCGCAGCGTTTCACCCGGGAGCTCGGAGCGAATCATTCCCAGGTTGAGACTGAGCGTCGCGAGGTTCTGCCCGACGCGATCGTGGAGCTCCCGGTTGATGTTGCGCCGCTCGTTTTCTTCCGCCTCGATGAGGCGCCGCGAGAGATGTCTCGACCGTTCTTCGCTTTCGCGCAGCTCCGCGAGGGCGATAGCGGGCACCAGCCCGACGAGCGCGGCCACCGCCAGCGTCGTCTGCATCACGAAAACATATTCCCCGGACGCGATCTGCCCCGGCGTGAGGCCGGCGAACGTCTGCGTCGTGAAGAAGGCGACCAGCACGGCAAGCAGCAGATTGGCCGCGGCCGCTCCCCGGGGACTGAAACGCAGAGCTGCCCACAGCAGGGGCAGCACCATCCGGGCCTTGTCCGGAGCCATGATGCCGCGATCCATGAACAGCAGATGCCACGTCAGCGCAAACAGCAGAGCCACCATCGCTGCGGCCTCCAGGAGTCGCCATGGCGGCATGTCGCGCAGCCGGCCGGCGTTCGCCGGGGAGACCCAGGTGAGGAGAAACGGCGAGACCAGCAGGATCGCCATGGCGTTGCTGCCCCACCAGACCTTCCAGGACTGGACGAAAGAAGCGCTCAAGCCGAATACGGTGAGCGTGGTCGCCCCCATGGTCGCTCCGATCATGCTGCCCAGGAGCGCGGCAATGCCCATGAAGCCGAAGAACTCCTTCAGCGTGAGCAGCCCCGGCTGCCGGGCGACGTAACGGCGCACCAGCCAGGCGCTGATCACCGACTGGAACGCGTTCGTCACGCAGAAGAGAAGCGCGACGACGAGGCTGGTCCCGTGGGCCAGATCAAACGCGAGATTGCCGGCGAAGGCCGCCAGCACCAGCCAGGGCCAGGCCCGGGTTTCATTCACCAGCAGGACGGCGACGTACAGCCCGGCGGGCAGCCAGAAGCTGATGTAGATGCTGTCGCGAACGGACAGGAATCTGCCGATCTCGGCCACGAGGAAATAGGCAGCGGCGAACAACAGGGCCCGCTGCCACGGGGAAAGCGCGGAGAGTCCCGCAGAGCTTGCCGGCAGCGATACGGCGCTACTCATGGCTTGCTTCCCGGTGATGTCGCGGTGGAACGCGCGCAGCCCGGGGTAGCGGGGAAGTGCCCGCTGATAGAAACCAGCGCGTGAAACGGGTGGCGCGCATCGGGGATACGCTTGTGAGCCCCTGTTGTTTCAAGTATATAACTGCCAGAACACCATTTCCTCATGGATCCTTCCGCCCCGCCGCCGCACCATGTCGTCATAGTCGGCGGCGGCGCCGGGGGAATCGAGCTTGCGACCCGCCTGGGGGACAAGCTGGGGCGGCGCGGCAAGGCCCGCGTAACGCTGGTGGATCGCTCGCGCACCCACCTGTGGAAGCCGCTGCTCCATGAGTTCGCCGCGGGCAGCATGGACCTCGACCATCACGCGCTCGACTACCTGGCGCAGGCGCGCTGGCATCACTTCCGCTTCCAGCTGGGCGAGATGGATGGGCTCGACCGCGGGCGGCGCGTGATCAAAGTCGCCCGCACCCTCGACGAGGAGGGGCGCGAGCTCATTCCGCGGCGCGAGATTCCCTACGATACGCTGGTTATCGCGGTTGGCAGCCACACCAACGACTTCGGCACGCCGGGCGCGGCGGATCACGCGATCAGCCTGGACCGGCACGACCAGGCCGAAATATTCCACCGACGGCTCATCAACGCCTGCATCCGCGCCAATGCGCAGACCGGACCGCTGCGGCCGGAGCAGCTCAACGTCGCGATCATCGGCGCCGGTGCCACGGGTGTTGAGCTTGCCGCCGAGCTGCACAAGACCACGCGCGAGCTCGTAGCCTACGGCCTCGATCGCATCAACCCCGAGAAGGACGTGAAGCTTACGGTCATCGAAGCGGCGCCGCGCATTCTGCCGGCGTTGCCCGAGCGCCTGTCGAAAGCCACCGAGGAGCTGCTACGCGGCCTCAGGGTGCAGGTCCTGACCGGCCAGCGGGTCACGGAAGTGAAGGAGGACGGCGTCGTCACCGCCGGTGGCAGGAAGATTCCGGCCGAACTGACGGTGTGGGCGGCCGGCATCAAGGCACCGGATTTTCTGCAGGATCTCGACGGGCTGGAAACCAACCGCATCAATCAACTGGTCGTGAAGGAAACGCTCGAGACGACGCGCGATCCCCACATATTCGCCATCGGCGACTGCGCGAGCTGCCCGTGGCCGGGGCACGACCGGCCGGTGCCGGCGACGGCGCAAGCGGCCCACCAGCAATCATCGCATCTTGCGCGGATGCTGACGCGGCGCATTGCCGGTAAATCTCTCAAGCCGTGGACGTATCGCGACTTCGGCTCGCTGGTATCGCTGGGGCAGTATTCCACCGTGGGCAGCCTGATGGGCGCGCTGCTCGGCGGAACGATCTTCGTCGAAGGCCTGTTCGCGCGCTTCATGTATATCTCGCTCTACCGCATGCACCTCTACGCGCTGCACGGCGTTGCCAAGGTCGTGTTCGATACGCTCGCGCGCATGATTACGCGGAGGACGGAGCCGCGGGTCAAGCTGCACTAAGTGACGACTGACGGCTGACGACTGACTGGCGTGCTAAGATGCGCGACTTTCTCAATCGGGATACGCAATGGCCACCGTCGAGCTGACCAAGGACAATTTCGAGGACGTCGTCACCAGGAACGACATGGTGATCGTGGACTTCTGGGCATCCTGGTGCGGGCCGTGCAAGAGCTTTGCGCCGGTTTTCGAGGCCGCTTCGGAAAAGCACGCGGACATCGTCTTCGCCAAGGTCAACGCGGATAACGAGCAGGAACTGGCGGGGAGCTTCAGCATCCGCTCCATCCCGTTCGTGATGCTCTTCCGCGAGAAGGTCGTGCTCTTTGCCCAGCCCGGCGCGCTCCCGGCGGAAGGGCTGGAGAGCGTCATCCGGCAGGCGCGCGAGCTCGACATGGCGCAGGTCCACAAGGAAATTGCCGAGCAGCAGGCGCAGCAGCGGGAGTAGGCGGTGCCGCACCGCGGCGGGGCGAATCTTTCCTACGTGGCGAGGTCTCAGGAGGGGTAGAATCCACCTCACCTCGGCCGACGCTCCCGCCCGGCACGCTCCATGAAACGCATCCTTCTCGTCGCCGCCGCAATCGCCATTGCGGCCGGCGCCGGTTTCTATTGGAAGTACGCGCCGTTGTCCTCGGCTGCGTCAAAGGCCCCCGGGCCGGCCGCGAAGGGCGGGCCCGGCGGCGGCCTGCCGGTGAAAGCCGCGCCGGCCAGGCTCGGCACCGTGACCGATGACGTCACGGCGGTCGGCACGCTGCTCGCCAACGAATCCGTCGTGATCCGGCCCGAAGTGGCGGGACGGGTGGCCGCGATACATTTCAACGAAGGCCAGACGGTGGCCGCCGGTGCCCGGCTCGTGTCGCTCGACGCCTCCGAGTTCCAGGCGCAGCTCGCTGCAAGCCGGGCGGACGAACGGCTGACCGAGCAGCGCGCGGAAAGGGCGTCCGAGCTGTTCAAGAAGAGTTTCATCAGCCAGCAGGCGCTCGACGATGCGCGCGAGGCCTACAAGAAGGCCACGGCGCAGCGCCAGGAGAACGAGGCGCGGGTCGCCAAGACCGACATACGTGCGCCGTTCGCCGGGACGATGGGGCTGAGACAGGTGAGCGCGGGCGCCTATCTCAAGGCGGGCGACGACATCGCGCGTCTCGACAAGATCGACTTCATGAAGCTCGATTTCCGCGTGCCCGAGGTATTTCTGGGCAAGATCCGGCGGGATCAGCCGGTCGCGGTGCGGGTCGACGCGTTTCCCAATGAGCCGTTCACCGGCCGGGTCTACGCTGTCGAGACCACGGTGGACGAAAGGACGCGCACGGTGCTGCTGCGCGGACGCGTGGAAAATCCGGGGGCCAGGCTCCGGCCCGGAATGTTCGCGCGCATCTCGCTCGAACTCGGCGCCAACGACAAGGCGGTGCTGGTTCCGGAGCAGGCGATCGTGCCGCGCGGCGACAAGAACTTCGTCTTCCGGGTCCTGAGCGGGAAGGCCGCGATCACCGAAGTCGGGCTCGGCAGCCGCAGGCCCGGCGAGGTCGAGATTACGCGCGGCCTCGGGCCCGGCGAGCTGGTGGTGACCGACGGCCA
>DATFVY010000106.1:0-2762 GCA_035259925.1 Burkholderiales bacterium | reverse complement strand
GGCCCGCCGCTCGCGCAGGTACTCGTCCTCGATTTCGTCGAACTGGGCGGCGACCGCGTCCGCCTGCACCTTGAGCGCCCACTCGGCATTGCACTGCTCGGTCTGGATGATCCGGCGCGGCGCCACCGAGATATTGGAATCGTTGAGGATCATCAGGTGCAGATTGATGAAGGCGGCGATTTCTGCCGGCGCGGTGGACGGCACGCTCTCGCGCAATTCCTCGAATTCAGAGCGCACCCGGACGACGGCGGCGTCGAAGCGCGCGCACTCCTCCAGCGCCCGCTCGGACGGCACCTCGTAGCGCGGCACCTCCAGGCCGGCGTGCGTCATCAGGTGCGCATGCCCGATGGCAACCCCGCCGGAGACTCCGATGCCGTGGATGGTGAAGCTCATTCGGCCTCTGGCCTTTAAGGATGAAGGGTGAATGTAGCTTCAGTTACCGCCCGGCGGAAGGCCCTGCATGCTCCCGCCTTCTTCCTTCGGGTGCTACTCGGCCTCCTCGAAGCGGCCGGCGATGAGGCGAATGATGGCCTCCATCGCCTGGCCCTCGTCGGAACCCTCGGTCTCGACCATGAGGGTGGAACCCTGGGCGGCGGCCAGCATCATCACGCCCATGATGCTCTTGGCGTTGACGCGGCGACCGTTGCGGGTCACCCACACGTTGGCTTTGAACTGGCCGGCGACCTGCGTCAGCTTGGCCGACGCCCGGGCATGCAGCCCGAGCTTGTTGATGATCTCAACTTCCCGTTGCAGCATTGTTAACGACGAGCGCGGGGGAAGGGATACGCACCACCCCGTCACAGCCGCCGCTCACGGCCTTGGTGACGATCACCTGCAAGGGCTTGTCGCGGTAGGTGAGGACGCGGATCAGCATGGGAAGGTTCACGCCCGCCACGCCTTCGACCTTGCCGGGGATGAGCAGCTTGGCAGCGATATTGGCGGGGGAGCCCCCGTACATGTCGGAGAGGATCAGCACGCCTTCGCCATCGTCCAGCTCCTTCACGAGCTTCCTCGCCTGCGGCAGCAGGCTGTGCGGGTCGTCCTGGGCGGTGATGCCCAGCTGCTTCAGGCGCGTCGGGCGCTTGTTCAGCACATGGCTCGCGCAGTGGATCAGGCTCTCACCCAGCGTGCCGTGGGAGATGATCAGGATGCCTATCATGCCGGCGGTCTAAGTCCCCGTCGCGAAAAGACAATATTGTACTCTATCGCCCTGCGGGAACTGTGCCGGCCTAACTGCGGCTGGAGGCGAGCTCGCGTTCGAGCGCGTCCATGAACATGCCGGCGACGTTGAATCCGCTCTGCTCGGCGATCTCCTGGAAGCAGGTGGGGCTGGTGACATTCACCTCGGTGAGCCAGTCCCCGATCACGTCCAGGCCGACGAGGAGCAGGCCTTCCTTGTGGAGCGCCGGGCCCAGGGCCTCGGCGATTTCCCGGTCGCGCCGGGTGAGCTCGCGCGCGACGCCGGTCGCGCCCGCAGCGAGGTTGCCGCGCGTCTCGCCCGGCTTGGGGATGCGCGCGAGCGCGTGCGGCACGGGCTTCCCGCCGATCAGCAGCACGCGCTTGTCGCCGTCGCGGATCTCCGGGATGTAGCGCTGGGCCATGACGGTGCGGCCGCCGTGGTCGGTCAGGGTCTCGATGATGACATTGAGGTTGGGATCGTTCTCGCGCACGCGGAATATGGAGGTTCCGCCCATGCCGTCGAGGGGCTTCAGGATCACGTCGCGATGCTCGGCCAGGAACTCCCGCACCAGCCCGTCGCGCCGCGTCACGACCGTGGGCGGCGCGAACTGCGGAAAGCGCGTGACGCCCATCTTTTCATTCCAGTCGCGGATCGCACGCGGCCGGTTGAACACGCGCGCGCCCTGCGCTTCGGCGAGCTCCAGCAGATAGGTGCTGTAGACGTACTCCATGTCGAAGGGCGGGTCCTTGCGCATGAGCACCGCGTCGTAGCTCTTGAGGGGCGCGGCGCCGGCGTCCTCGGTGCGATACCAGCGCGGCTTCTCCCCGGTCAGGTGCAAGCGCCTGCCAGCGGCCTCGACCACGCCGCCCCGCAGCGCGAGGTCGCCCTGCTCCAGCGCATAGAGCGAATGCCCGCGCGCCGCCGCCTCGCGCATCATCGCGAAAGTGGTGTCCTTGTAGATCTTGAACGAGTCGAGGGGGTCGGCGACGAAGGCGAGCTTCATGCTTCCGTTTTTTCGGCTTCGGGGTCGGTGCGCTCGAGCTCGATTGCGGCGGCGAGCAGTGCGAGCCGGGCAATGACCCCGTAGGCGTAGAAGCGGTTCGGCGGACAGCCCGGATCGTCGGGATTGGGGGAAGAGCAGGGGTCCGCGAAGGCGAGGGGCTTGAACTGCATGCCCGGCGCGTTGAGGTTCTGGTCCTGGCCGCGCTCGGTGTGAACCCGATAGAAGCCCCCCACCACGTAGCGGTCGATCATATAGACGACCGGTTCCGCCACGGCGTCGTCCACGCTCTCGAAGGTGTAGATGCCCTCCTGCACCATCACCTCGTGCACCTCCAGACCCTCCTTCACGACCGCCATCTTGTTGCGCTGCTTGCGGTTCAGGCCCCGCACTTCGGCGGGATCCTTGACGGTCATCACGCCCATGCCGTAGGTGCCGGCGTCGGCTTTGACGATCACGAACGGGTCGTGCTTGATGCCGTATTCCCGGTACTTCGCCCGGATGTCGTCGAGCGTCTCGGCGACGAACCCCTCGAGGCATTCCTCGCCCTTGCGCTCCTGGAAGTTGATCTTGCCGCACTTC
>DATFVY010000105.1:0-5319 GCA_035259925.1 Burkholderiales bacterium | reverse complement strand
TTGCCGACGTACAGCACCTCGCCCGCCTGGTTCAGCATGCGATACACGCCCGGCAGGTGCGGCAGGCCGGCGACGACGGCTGCTGGATCGAACGTGGAATTCATCGGATCGTCGATGGCGTCAGCGGAAACCCGCGGCGTGAAGATGCTGGCGGATGGCGTCGAAGACGCCGTTGAACATCACCGGGGTAAGCCGCCGCGTCTGCGTATTGTAGCGGCTGCAGTGATAGCTATCGAACAGCATGATGCCACGCTCGAGCTCGTGCCGGGCGCCATGCCGGAACGGATGCGCCGCCTTTCGCGAGCCCGCCGTGGTCAGCACGGCGCCGTGCGCGATGATGCCCAGCGCGAGTATCGCTGCACCGTCCGGAAGCGCGCCGATTTCCGCAGCCAGATAACCGTTGCAGCGCCTCACCTCGTCCGGCCGCGGATGGTTCGCGGGCGGCAGGCACTTCACCGCATTGGTGATACGGCAGTGGCTGAGCCGCAAGCCGTCCCGGGCGTGCTGCGAGACCGGGCGGCTGGCGAACCCATGACGATGCAGCGTTTCGTAGAGCAGGATGCCGGCATGGTCCCCGGTAAAGGGGCGGCCGGTGCGGTTCGCGCCGTGCAGGCCGGGGGCCAGGCCCACGACCAGCAACCGCGCCCGCGCGGGGCCGAACGGCGCGACCGGCCGCGCGTGATAGCCGGGGTGCGCCTCGCGCACGCCGTCCAGGTGGCGGGCCAGGCGCGAGCAGAGCCGGCAGGCAGTCGAGAATGGGTTCATTGCGCCGACCGTTTGGGCCGGGAATCAGGGGATGCTCCCCTCATGCTCCCCTGTTCCAGCGGTCCGTATCCTTCATATCGATACGGACGGGTGGTGTAGAATGACGCCCTTTTTGCAGGCAGAGCGGCGAAATGGCGAAAGTTCTGGCAACCGATATCCGCCCCGGCAACCTCATCGAGTGGGATAAGCGGGTCTGGCGCGTGCTCAAGTCGTACCACGTCCACGTCGGCGGTCGCGGCGGCGCGTTCATGCAGGTCGAGATGAAGGACATCGAGTCCGGCACCAAGCGCAACGAGCGCATCCGCACCGAGGACAAGATCGAGCGGGCGCACGTCGACCAGCGCGGGATGCAGTTCCTCTACAGCGATGGCAGCGGCTACGTCTTCATGGACCAGGAGAGCTTCGAGCAGCTCACCCTGCCCGCGGACTTCCTCGAAGGCCAGGTGGGTTTTCTCGTGCCCAACACCGAGGTGCAGGTCAATTTTCACAACGACCGGCCGATCGGCGTGCAGCTGCCCCCGACGGTGGTGCTCACGGTCACCCAGACCGAGCCCAACCTCAAGAGCGCGACCGCCACCGGCTCGTTCAAGCCGGCGACCACCGAGACCGGGCTCACCGTGCAGGTGCCGCAGTTCGTGATGGAAGGTGCGCGCATCAAGGTCAAGACCGACACCGGCGAATACATCGAGCGCGCGTAGTATCTGACGGGCTAGTGTCGCGGCGGTTTCTTCCCCGGCCACAGCCGGATGATCGAAGTGCGCTCCCGCTGAGGCGGCTCCGGTTGCAGCGTCGCGTGACCAATCCCGTATTGGTCGCGCAGCATCGCGGCGGCTTCGGCGAGTATCCCCGGCCAGCCTTGCAAGTCCCTGATCTCCAGATGCGCGGACAGTGCAACGCTGCCCGGCGCAATGCTCCACACGTGCAGGTCGTGCACCGCAACGACTCCCTTCACCGAAGCCAGCGAACGGCCGATGGCGGCAAGCTCGATGGCGGGCGGAACACCTTCCATCAGCACGTGCAGCGCATCGCGCAGCACCCGCTGCGTGCTGACCAGGATCAGCGCGGCGATAACCAGCGACAGTATCGCGTCGATGGGCGACCACCCTGTGAAGTGGATGACCACGCCGGCGAGCAGCGCCGCGAACGAGCTGGCCAGGTCCCCGATGACGTGGAGCAGCGCCGCGCGCGCGTTGAGATCGTGCTCGGCCCGGCCCAGCAGCAGGAGGCAGGCCCCGTTCACGAGCATGCCGAGCCCCGCGATCACGATCACAGCGCCGGCCGCGATATCGCGCGGAGCCAGCAGCCGCGTGACCGACTCCACGACCAGCGTCACGACGATGGCGAGCATGAACAGGCTGTTCAGCAGCGCCCCGATCACCTCCGCCCGGCGCCAGCCGTAGGAGTGCGATTGTCCCGGCGGCCGCCGCGCAAGGGCCGCCGCGGCGGCGGCCACCCCGAGCGCAACCGCATCGGAGAACATGTGGCCCGCGTCTCCAAGCAGCGCCAGCGAGCCTGACCATAGCCCCCCGGCCAGTTCCACGACGGCGTATGCCAGGGTCAGCCCGAGGGGCAGCAGAAAGCGCGGCCCGCCGGGGTCGTGCGCAGGGGTGTGCGTGTGTGCAGCCATCACGCCAACGGCAGCTCACCATCGCGCCGGCTGATGGCCGCGACCGAATCCAGGGCGCGCGCGTAACGGGCATCCTTGCGCAGCGCGTCCATGGCCCGGGGCCCCTGCCGGCCGTGCATGCGGGCGAGCCGTGCCAGGCTCACCGCCGGCATGCTGTACCTGAGGCCTTCAAGCAGCTCGTCCGCTCCCTGCGGAGCGTTGCAGATCAGCGCCATATCGCAGCCGGCGCCGAGCGCGGCCGCGGCGCGCTCGATTACGCCACCGGCCACCCCGGCGCCCTCCATGCTGAGATCGTCGCTGAATATCACTCCGTCGAAACCCAGCCTCTCCCGCAGCACCGTCTTCAGCCAGACCGTCGAGTACCCCGCAGGCCGCTCGTCGACCTTCGGAAAGACGACGTGGGCCGGCATGATGCCGCCGAGGCCCGCTTCGATCAAGCGCTGGAATGGCACGAGGTCGACCGCCTCGATTTCCTCGTAGCTGCGCTCGTCGACCGGGGACGCGTGGTGCGAATCGGCGAGCACGTGGCCGTGTCCGGGGAAATGCTTGCCCACGCCGGACATGCCGGCCTGCTTGAAACCCTGCAGCAACGCGCGCGCGAGATCCGCAATCGCCCGCGGCTTGGAATGGAAGGCACGGTCTCCGATCACCTCGCTCATGCCATGGTCCACGTCCAGCACTGGCGCCATCGCAAGATCCACTCCGTGGACGCGCAATTCCGCCGCCAGCACGAAGCCCAGGTCCTGGGCGAGCCGCAGCGCCTGCCGGGGCTTTTCATCCCACGACCTGCCGAGTTCGGCCATCGCGGGCAGCGCCGTGAATCCCTTGCGGAAACGCTGCACCCGCCCGCCCTCATGGTCGACGGCAATGAGCAACGGAGGGTTGCGCAACGCGCGTATCTCGGTGGTCAGCCGGTCGAGCTGGGCGGGGTCGACGAAATTTCGCGAGAACAGTATCACCCCGCCGGTCAGCGGGTGCTGGAGGCGCCGGCGGTCGTCCGCACCGAGCGTAACGCCCTCCAGGTCGAGCATCACGGGGCCCAGGGGCAGCGCTTTCGGTGTCATTCGGCCTCATTCCGCTTCGAGCACGACGCAGGCGCACGCCAGTGCGCGCTCGTCGCTGATGGTCAGATGGTGCCTGACGATGCCGCGGCTCAGCACGAGCTTCTCGAGATTCGGATGAAAGGCGAACCCGGGCTTCCCCGCCGCGTTCTGAACGACGCTGATGCATTGCAACGTCACCGGGTAGCGAAAGCCGGTGCCCATGGCCTTGGAGAACGCTTCCTTGGAGGCGAAGCGGTTGGCCAGGTACAGCACCGGACGAACGGTGCGCTGGTAGCCGGGCCATTCGAGCGAAGTCAGCACACGCCGCGCGAAACGCTCTCCATACTTTTCCACCAGGCGCGCGATCCGCGACGGCTCCACCACGTCGATGCCGATGCCGTAGATCATGCCGGCCGTCCCAGCAGGGCCTTCATCTCGCGCACCGCCTGGGCGATGCCGACGAAAACCGACCGCGCGATGATCGCGTGGCCGATATTGAGCTCGCGCACGTGGGCCAGCGCGGCGACAGGGCCAACATTATGGTAATTGAGCCCGTGCCCGGCATTGACGTGGAGGCCCTTTTCCGTCGCGCGCTCTGCGGCGGCGCGAAGCTTCTCGAGCTCCCGGCGCTGCCCTTTCGCATCGCGCGCGTCGGCGTAGCTTCCCGTATGCAGCTCCACCACCGGCGCGCCGGCTTTCACCGCGGCGTCGACCTGGCGTGAATCGGGATCGATGAAGAGCGAGACGCGGATGCCTGCCTGGCGCAAATCCCGGCAGGCCTTTTCGATGCGCTTCAGGTTGCGAGAAACGTCCAGCCCGCCCTCCGTAGTGAGCTCGGCGCGTCGCTCCGGGACCAGGCACACGTCGTGGGGTCGCACGCGCCGCGCGAACGTCACCATTTCCCCCGTTACGGCGGACTCGAGGTTCATGCGCGTCCTGAGCGCTCCGCGGATGATCTCGACGTCCCTGTCCTGGATGTGCCGCCGGTCCTCGCGCAGGTGCAGCGTGATGTAATCCGCCCCGGCCTCCTCCGCCGCCAGCGCCGCTTCCAGCGGGCCGGGATAGTCGGTGCCGCGTGCCTGCCGCAGGGTGGCAACGTGGTCTATGTTGACGCCGAGGAGGATCATATTTCCTGCAAATCACGCAGCAGTTGCCGGGTGTGCAGGACCTGGTCGCCGAGACAGTGGTTGATCAGCGTGCGCATGAGCAGCTTGCTCTGCTGCTGCGTGGTCGCATTCGCGAAATTACCGGACTGCATGTCGAGCAGCGTCTGGCCCGACAATTCTACCCCGTTCGCCCGCGCGCCAGCCGCATGCACCGGGCCGCGATCGACGACATAGACGTAGCTGCGCTCGCGCGCGACGGGCTCGTCCCGCTCCACGTCGCGGTCGAGTATCACGGCATAGCCCAGCTCGCGCAGCAGGCACATCTCGAAGCGCCGCAGCACCGCCGCCTGCTCGCCGTCCCGGGCCAGGGCAGCCAGCGTGTCCTCATAGATCGCGAACAGTCCTTCGTGGGGATCGTCGCGTGCCAGCAGCTTCAGCAGCAGCTCGTTGAGATAGAAGCCGCAGATCAACGCCTGCCCCCTGAGCGGACTGTAGCGGCCGCGCCATTCCGCGCGGATGAGGGTGCGCAGCTCACCACGCCCGGACCACGACAGAACGAGCGGCTGGAACGGAAGCAGCATGCCGCGCAGCGCCGATCTCGGCCGCCGCGCGCCGCGCGCCATCAGCGCGATCCTGCCGTGATCGCGGCTGTACGCCTGCACGAGCATGCTGGTCTCGCGATAAGGGTGCGTATGCAGGACGAATGCGGCCTGGCCGTCCTGCCGCGCTTTTTCCGCAGCCACGCTCATGCCGGCCGGCCTTTCATTCCTCCTCGCCC
>DATFVY010000104.1:0-8419 GCA_035259925.1 Burkholderiales bacterium | reverse complement strand
AGGGTTGCCCCCGCGCTGCCGCTCGACTTGCATGTGTAAGGCATGCCGCCAGCGTTCAATCTGAGCCAGGATCAAACTCTTCAGTTTAATCACTGCAAAGTATTAACTCGCTTGACGTATGTTTGCGTCGTGCGAGCACTTCTGTACGTTGAGATACCGCGAACGCAAAATATCCGCGCCGCGGGCCCCCAGACATCAAGTGCCCACACTTATCGGCTGTAAATTGTTAAAGAGCGCTTCGTTTCTAAGAGGTACCGCAGCGCGCCGCGGCCTGACTTAGAGGAGTGCGGGAGGAATTCCTCCACCCGCATCCGATGGTAGCGGGGAGAGGATTTGAACCTCTGACCTTCGGGTTATGAGCCCGACGAGCTGCCAGACTGCTCCACCCCGCGCCAGGTAGACCTAGAATTATAGCCGCCGGGGTGCTCCGGGGTCAACCGCTTTTCAGCGGATTTTCAACGCACTGCGGGTCGCCGCCCCTCTTGCCGGAGGCATGACAGCAGATGCGCCCTAACCGAGAAGAATCAATCGTCAACGACCCACAGCCTCGACGGGACGCCGGTGCCGGAGGTAGCCCACCAGGCGCTCCATGCTGGCGTAAAACGTCGGGGTGACGTAGAGCGTCAGCATCTGCGAGAACACCAGCCCGCCCACCACGGCAATACCCAGGGGCTGGCGCATTTCCGACCCGGTGCCGGTTCCGAGGGCCAGCGGCAGGCTGGCGCAGATCGCTGCCAGCGTCGTCATCATGATCGGCCGGAATCGGATCAGGCACGCCTCGACGATGGCGTCCTGCGGACCAAGCCCCTTCTCACGCTGCAGCTGGATCGCGAAATCCACCATCATGATCCCGTTCTTCTTCACCAGGCCCACCAGGAGGATGATGCCGACGAAACTGAAGATGTTGAGCTCCATGCCCGTGATCCAGAGCATCAGCAGCGCGCCGAAGCCGGCAAAAGGCAGCGCGGTAAGTATGGTGACCGGGTGCGCGTAGTGCTCGTACAGGATGGCGAGCACCATGTAAATCACCAGGATCGTGATGAGCAGCAAGATGGGCAGCGTGCGGAAAGCATCCTGGAACGCCTTTGCGCTGCCCGCCATCGTGGAGGTCACCCCCGACGGCAGGGTTTCGCGCGCAAGCTGCTCGATGCGGGAAACCGCTTCACCGACCGAGGCGTTGGGCGCCAGGTTGAAGGACAACACCACCGCCGGCAGCTGGCCGTAATGGCTTACCGAGACCGGGCCCACCCCCATTCTGATATCGGCGACGGCATGGATGGGCACCATTCTCCCGCTGCTCGACTGCACGTAGAGGGAACGCAGGGCGTTGATGTCCCTCTGGAAGCGCGGATCCAGCTCGAGCAGCACGTAGTATTGATCCGTCGCTCCATAGAGCGTGCTGATCTGGCGCCCGCCGTAGGCGTTGTAGAGCGTGGACTCGATCTGCTGCGGTGACACGCCGAGCGCAGCGGCGCGGTCGCGCAGGATGGAGATCTGGATCTCGGGATTGCGCAGCTCGAGGCTGGAGCTGACCTCGCGCAGCAACGGGGACTCCTGCAACTTCGCCTCCAGCTCCTGCGCCTCGGCATAGAGCATCTTGGGGTCGGATCCCTGCACGACCAACTGGTAGTCCGCGTTGCCGATCAGGCCGCCGATATTGATGGACGGCGGATTGCTCAGGAATACTCGCGCGCCCTGCGCGCCGCCGGTGAACTGGCGGCGTAACTCCGTGATGATCTGGTCTGCGCCGAGCCCGCGCTCGCTGCGCGGCTTCAGGCGGATGATGACGCGGCCTACGTTGTCTCCCTGCGTGCCGCCGGTGCCCTGTCCCGCCGTGTACTGCACCGCTTCCACCGCCGGATGCTTGCGCATGACTTCGGCGATAGCCTTGACCCTGCGCTCGAGCTCCGCAAAGGTGATGCCCTCCGGCGTCCTCACATTGCTGAAGACCACGCCAGTATCCTGACGCGGGATGAAGCCTTGCGGCACCATCTTGTAGATCACGACGATGAGAACCAGGAATCCGGCCGAGCCCAGCAGCATCAAGCCGCGGTGGCGCATGGTCCAGCGCAGCGTGGCGCCGTAGAGATCCCTGGACGCATCGAACAGTCGTTCGAAAAACTGGTAGACGCGGCCATGACCGTGAGTCTGCTGGAGCATGAGGCTGCACATCATGGGCGTCATGGAAAGGGAGACCGCGCCGGAAATGAGCACCGCTACGCCCACCGTGACCGCGAACTCCCGGAACAGCCGCCCGAGCAGCCCTTCCATGAAGAGTATCGGGATGAAAACCGCAGAGAGCGACACCGTCATGGACAACACGGTGAATGCAATCTCCTTCGATCCATCGAACGCGGCCTGCATGCGGTCCTTGCCCATCTCCATGTGGCGCGTGATGTTCTCGAGCACGACAATGGCGTCGTCCACCACGAACCCCACAGCGAGGATGATGGCCATCAGCGACAGGTTATTCAGGCTGTAGCCAAGCAGGTACATCGCGCCGAAGGTGCCGATGACCGATGTCGGCAGGATCAGCGCAGTGATCAGGGTGGACCTTGCATTGCGCAGGAACGCCAGTATCACCAGCACGACGAGCACGATGGAAAGCACGAGGTGGAATTCCACCTCGTTGATTGAGGACTGTATGAACTCCGCGCGGTCGTTCACGACGTTGAACCTGACCCCGGGGGGTGCCTCGCTCTCCATCAGCGGAAACAGCGCGCGTATCTTCTTGACGACCTCGACGGTGTTCGCTCCGGGCTGCCGGTAGATGGCAAGCAGGATGCAACGGTCCTCGTTGAGCCAGCTCTTGACCTTCAGGTTCTCGACGCTGTCTTCGGCGCGCCCGATGTCGGACAGCCGCACCGGCATGCCGTCCTGGTAGGCGACGATCAGCTCGTTGAAGTTCTGCGCCCTCTGGAGGCTGGCGGAAGACTTGACGGTGAAATTGCGGGCGGAGCCTTGCAGCACGCCGGAAGGGAGGTTGCTGTTTGCGTTCTGTATTGCGCTGACCACGCGATCGAGCCCGAGGCCGCGCTTCGACAGAGCTTCCGGATCGAGGTAGACCCGCACCGCGAACTTCTGCGACCCGAAGACGAGCACCTGGGCGACCCCGTTTACCGTCGACAGGCGCTGCGCGACCTGGGTGTTCGCGAAATCGTCCAGCTGCTGCAATGGCAGCGTCTGGGCGCTCAGCGCGAGGAACAGGACCGGGGCATCGGCCGGGTTCAGCTTGCGCAAGGTGGGGGGATCGACGTCGGCCGGCAATCTCCTCATGGCCTGCGAGATCGCGGTCTGCACGTCCTGCGCGGCTGAATCGATGTCGCGTTCCAGGCTGAATTGCAGCGTCAGACGGGTCCGGCCTGGCGTGTTGACCGAGTTCATCGTCTCGACGCCCGAGATCTGGCTGAACTGGCGCTCCAGCGGTGTCGCGACCGTCGAGGCCATGACCTCGGGATTCGCGCCGCGCAGCTCCGCGTCGACCCGGATGGTCGGAAAATCCACGTTCGGCAGCTCGTTGACCGGGAGCCCGCGGAAGGCGATCAATCCGAAAATGATGATGGCCGCCACGATCACCGTGGTGGCGATCGGGCGCTCGATGAAGATCCGGGAAAGATTCATGCGCCTAGTCTACCCCGCCGACTTGCTCGCAGCCTTGTCGGCATCCTTCTTGCCGCCGCCTTTCTTGCCTTTCCCCTTGCCTTTCTCGGCGCCGGCAGCGCCTGCCACCTGCACCGTCGCACCCGGCTGCAGAGCCTGGGGGATTTCAGTGATCACCCTGTCTCCTGCGGCAACGCCGGCGGCGATGACGACATCGCTCCCGATCTGCCGCGCTATCTTGATCGGCCGCACCTGCACTTTGCTGTCTTGATCGATGAGGTAGACAAAGCTCTCATCCTGCCCCGGCTGCACTGCGTTTTCGGGCACCACTATCGCCTGCGGCTCGATCTTGAGCACGATGCGCACGTTCACGAACTGTCCCGGCCACAAGATCTCGCTCTTGTTCGCAACACGCGTCTTCAGCAGCACGGTGCCGGTCTGAGGGGTGACGGTGTTGTCGATGAACACCAGCTTCCCTTCGGCAGACGCGGGTCCGCCGCGGTCGCTCAGGATCTCGATACGCATGTCTTTTTCATTCTGATTGCGGCGCAGCTCCTCCAGCTGCCGCTCCGGGATACTGAACGTGACCAGGATGGGGTCGGTGCTGTTGATGGTGACCAGTGGGGCTCCGCCACTGCCCGCTCCGGCGGCAACGAGGTTGCCCGGCTTTACCGCGAGCGTCCCGGTCCGGCCCGCTATCGGCGCGCGGATATTGGTGAATTCCAGCTGAATGCGGGCCTGCTCAACCAGCGCCCTGTCGGCCGCTACGGTGGCCTCCAACGACTTGGTCGACGTGACGGCAACGTCGAACTCCTGGCGGGTGATGAACTCGCGCTTGAGCAGCGGCTCAAGGCGCTCCTGCTGCACTTTCGCGTTCTCGAGCTGGGCCATGTCCCGCGCGAGCTGGGCCTGGGCCTGGCGGTACGACGCTTCGAAGGTGCGGGAATCGATCTGGAACAGCTGTTTCCCGGCCGCAACCATGTCGCCTTCCTTGAACTTCACCGAATCCAGGACGCCGGAAACCTGCGCGCGCACCTGCACGCTGTGCTCGGGCTCTACGGTGCCGACCGCCTCGATCAGGACCGGCATCGGCTTTATCACCGCGGCGGTGGCCTTCACGATGAGCGTTCCGCCGCGGCCGCCTTTCGCGCCTTTGCCGCCCTTGGGATCGGAAGCGGCCACGGCGCCCTGCTGCCACCACCACCAGGCGCCGTAGCAGCTTGCGGCGAGGACGACGAACATCGCTGCCATCAGGAATCGCTTCATCTCGTCAGCACCGCGTTTGAGTATTGATCGCTCGCCCCGATGGCGAAGTTTAATCGCCCCACTGCCGTAAACCAGTCAAGAAACGACTGGATCCTCAGCACCCTCGCATTGGACTCGTCGACCTGCGCTGTAATCAGGTCCAGCAGCGAGCCGAAGCCGCCGCGGTAGCGCGCGAGCGTCGCCTCCGCCGTCTGCTGCGCGGCCCGCAATTGCACCGCGGTCGTGCTCACGCCGCCGGCCGCTGTTTGCACGTCGTAATAGGACTGCCACACCTCCAGCTCCGCCTGCCGTGACAGCGCGTCGCGGCTGGCTTCCGCCTGCGATGCCCTCGCCTCTGCCTGGCGCACGCTGTAGGTCTGGTTGAATCCGGTGAAGATCGGGACGCGCAGCGTAACCAGCGCGGCGTTGGTATCCGTAAACGGGCGGTCGTCGCCGTACCAGGTCCGGCCGGTGGTCGCATTCAGCGTCACGGTCGGCCAGGCGCTGCGGGAGGTGGCATCGGCCTGCGCGCGGGCCGCTCGTGCCTCGGCTTCTGCTGCGATGAGGTCCGGGCGGTTGAGCTTGGCGCGGCCGAGAATGTCGTTCATGGAGTCGGTGATCTCGCGTATGCGCGGCTCGCCTTCAAAGGACTGCACGCGCAGCGTGGCGTTCACGGGCAGCCCCACGACAGAGGCGAGCGTCCCACGCGCCTTTTCCAGTTCGCCCTTGCTGCGCGTCAGGTTGAGCTGCGCCTGAGCGACCTGGGTCTCGGCGCGGTACACGTCCGCCGCCGTTGCCAGACCCCCTTCGCGCCGCCGCTGCGTGGCATCCAGCGACGTGTTCACGCTTTTCAGGAACAGCTCGTTTGATCTCACCAGCGCCTCGAAGCCCAGGTAGCGGTAGTAGGCCTGTTCCACCTGGAACACGACGTCCTGGAGCACCCGGTTCTGGGAAAGCACCGCCGCCAGAGCCCGGTACTCGGCAGCCTGGACGCGGCTGTCTCCTGCGCCAAAGTCGTACAACAGATAGGTCAGCGTCACCGCAGGACCGTAGCGCGTCAGCCACGGGTTCTGGTTGCCGGTCTGGCTGCCCGATTCGCTGCGCTGCCACGAGATGTCGGCCGAGATCTGTGGCAGATCGTCAGACCTCTCGATGCCTATCCCAGCCGCCTCGGCGCGCGCCGCGTACCACGCCTGCCGCGTGCGCGGATTGTTCTGCAACGCCAGCTCGGTCAGTTCGGGAAGCGACAGCGGGCGGTCGTCCTGCAGCCGCGCGAGAGGCGGCTCCGGCACCTGCGGCAGCGCGCTGGGCGACTGCCACATCGCGCCCGGAGCCTTCGGCACGTAGCGCTCGGTATTGAACGGATCCCGCCCAACTCCCTCCGCCGACTGGGCAGTCAGCGACACCCCCATCAGCAGGACCTGAGTGATTCGCCAGTACGCCGTTCGCAGGACCAACCCCTTCCTCCAAGAACCCACGGATGACCGCTGTTGCCGGTTCCTCCGATGTGGTTCTTGTGCCGGCGTTTTTAGAGCGGGAAAATTGTAAGTCGGCGCATGATAGCACAAAGGGCGCGTTTTTTGCCGCTCAATCGTGTGCTAACCTCTTGGCTTCAAAAGAGAACCGGCAACCATCCCCTGCCCCGTGCCACGCCTCGTCCCGCCCCACGGCGGTGGAAATCTGCGGCCCCTGCTGCCAGCCGATGCCGAGCTGGCAGAGGGCAAAAAACGGGGATTATCCCTCCCCAAGATCGCGGTTTCGTCTCGCGAAAAGGGCGATCTCATCATGCTCGGCATCGGCGGCTTCACGCCCCTGGACGGTTTCATGAACCAAGCCGACTGGCGGGGCGTGTGCGACGAGATGCGGACAGCGTCCGGCCTGTTCTGGCCCATACCCATAACACTGTCCGCCGCCAAGGAGGCGGCTGACCGCATCAACCCGGGCAGCGAGATCGCGCTCGCCGACAGCGAGACGGGAGAAATCCTTGCCACGATGACGGTGCGGGAGAAGTACAGCATCGACAAGGCTCATGAATGCCGGTCCGTGTTCAAGACCATCGATCCCGCGCATCCCGGCGTGAAGATGGTGATGGAGCAAGGCGAGGTGAATCTCGCCGGCCCGGTGAAGGTCCTGTCGCAGGGCGGCTTTCCCGAGAAGTACGGTGCGCTGTTCATGACGCCGGCGCAGACGCGCGCGGCGTTCGAGGCGAATGGCTGGACCACTGTGGCCGCGTTCCAGACGCGCAACCCGATGCATCGGTCGCACGAGTACCTGGCGAAAGTCGCGATAGAGGTGTGCAACGGAGTTCTGGTCCATTCCCTGCTGGGGAATCTCAAGGCAGGCGACATCCCCGCCGAGGTGCGCACCAAGGCGATCGCCGTGCTGATCAAGAACTATTTCGCGCAAGGCACGGTCGTGCAGGCGGGTTACCCGCTCGACATGCGCTACGCCGGCCCCCGCGAGGCGCTGCTGCACGCGCTCTTCCGCCAGAACTACGGGTGCTCGCATCTCGTCGTGGGCCGCGACCACGCGGGCGTGGGCAATTACTACGGCCCGTTTGACGCGCACCGCATATTCGACGAGATCCCGCGCGGCTCGCTCGCAACCCAGCCGATCAGGCTTGGCGTGACGTTCTGGTGCTACCGCTGCGGCGACATGGCTTCAGACCGGACGTGCCCGCACGGCGACAACGACCGGCTGCAGGTCTCGGGCACGCAGCTTCGCAAATGGCTGTCTGAAGGTCACCCGGTGCCGGCGGAGTTCAGCCGCCCCGAAGTGCTGGAAGTGCTGCGCGAGTACTACTCCCGCGCCTGAGCGGCTTCGTCAGTCGACGATGTGATAGACCGGGGCCTTCTCCATTGCCCACTTGCCGGACTTCCGGTCGTAGCGGGACAAGGTGAAGCAGTGCCAGTTCTCGTCGTCCAGCTTCATGTGGTCGCCGCGGTAGTAGTACCCCGGCCACCGCGTTTCCTTGCGGAATAGCGTGTGGTGGGTCACCGACTCCGAGGCCAGCAGCCGGTGATGCAGCTCCCAGGTGCGCTGCAGCTGGTGCAGATCCTCGGCGCCCATGCGACTCATGTCTTCCTTCAGCATGGCCAGCAGCTCGAGCCCGCGGTTGAGCAGCACCCCGTTCGTCATGTAGTTGGTGCTGATGCCGCCGACGTACTCATCCATGATTTTTTCGAGGCGCTGCAACCCGTGGATGGGCAGCAGGTAGCTTGGGGACACGGTGCCGGCGACGATTTCATTGCGCCCGACGCGGTAGTTCTCGAGCGGCTGGTAGATCACCTGCTCCAGGTCGCGGTACTCCTTTTCGCTGACCTCCGGCCGCCCCTTCCCCTTTTCCATCACGTAGCGAACCGCCGCCTTGCCGGCGATGCGGCCCTCGGTGAACGACCCTGACGAAAACTTGTGGGCCGTGCCGCCGATCGTGTCGCCGGCGCCGAACAGCCCGTCCACGGTCATCATCCGGTTGTAGCCCCACTGGTATTCGGCGGGAGCGTAATCTTCCGGCCCGCTCGCCCACGCCCCGGAGCACGTCGCATGGGAGCCCATGACATAAGGCTCCGAGGTG
>DATFVY010000103.1:0-4824 GCA_035259925.1 Burkholderiales bacterium | reverse complement strand
CGACCCCAAGCGCACGGTAGCGGTAGATACCCTGTTTCCGATGGCCAAGCGCCGCACCATGATGGGCACGCCACTGACGGAAAAGGCCTGGCGCAACGCCGCCCACGGCCTTCTTGCTTCGGACCGTGTTCCGGTAACCGTCTGCCGCGACAGTCCCGGTTTCATCGCCCAGCGCATCGTTTCCATGATCGTGAACATCGGCTGCTCGATTGCCCAGAGCCGGACGGCTCAACCTGCCGACATCGACCGGGCGGTGACGCTGGGACTGAACTACCCCAGCGGCCCGTTCCGCTTCGGCGACGTGCTCGGCCCGGGGCGCGTGCACAAAGTGCTGAGCGCCATGTATCGTATCTACGGCGACCCGCGCTACCGGCCCAATATCTGGCTCACCCGGCGCGCGCGCCTTGGAGTATCCCTGCTGACCCCCGAACCCTGATGACCGCAATTCATTGATGCCCTGAGAAGGAGACTGCCATGCTCAACGCTTACCTCTACGAAGGCGTGCGTACCCCGTTCGGCCGCCACGCCGGCGCACTGGCCAAAGTGCGTCCCGATGACCTGCTCGCCGACGCGATGCGCAACCTCATGAAGAAGTCGGCCTTCAAGCCGGACCAGATCGAGGACATCATCGTGGGCTGCGCCAATCAGGGCGGGGAGGACAGCCGCTGCGTGGCGCGCCATGCCGGTCTCGTCGCCGGCCTGCCGATCGAGACGCCGGGCACCGTGCTCCAGCGCAACTGCGCCAGCGGCCTGGGGGCGGTGGTGCATGCGGCCCACGCGCTGAGCGCGGGGGAGGGCGACGTCTACATCGTCGGCGGCGTGGAGAGCATGAGCCGCTCGCCGCTCGTGATGAGCCGCGCCGAGTCGGCGTTCGCGCGCGACATCAAGCTCTACGACAGCACGATCGGCCCGCGCTTCTCCAACCCCAGGCTGGTCAAGCAGTTCGGCGACGACCAGATGCCGCAAACGGCGGATACGCTGGCACGCCAGTACGAGATCAAGCGCGAGGACGCCGACAAGTTCGCGTTACGCTCGCAGCAGCGCTACGCGGTCGCCAAGGGCGAGGGGTTCTTCTCCGGGGAGATCGCGCCGGTCGAGATGCCGCCCACGCGCAAGGGCCCGGTGCCGCCCGTCGCCGACGATGAGCATCCGCGGCCGGGAACGGACATGGATACGCTCGCCAAGATGAGACCGCTCTACGAAGGCGGGGTCACGACCGCCGGCAATGCCTCGGGCGTCAACGACGGGGCGGTGGCGCTGATCCTCGCCTCCGAGCCGGCCGGTGCGAAGGCCGGGGCCAAGCCGCTGGCGCGCGTGGTCGCCAGCGCGGCCGCCGGCGTTCCGCCGCAGATCATGGGAATAGGGCCGGTTGCGGCCTCGAAGAAGGCCCTGGCGCGTGCCGGCCTGTCCCTGAAGGACATGGACGTCATCGAGATCAACGAGGCATTTGCGGCCCAGGTGCTGGCTTGCCTCAAGGGCCTCGGTGTTCCCGCGGACGACAGCCGGGTCAACCCCAATGGGGGCGCTATCGCTGTAGGGCACCCGCTGGGCGCCTCGGGGGCGCGGCTTGCGTTGACCGCTGCGCGCCAGCTGCACCGCAGCGGCGGCCGCTATGCGCTGGTGAGCCTGTGCATAGGGGGCGGGCAGGGCATGGCGGTCATCCTCGAACGAGTCTGATACCCCTCTTCCGCAAACAGAGCCGGCACCTGCGGGTGCCGGCTTTTTCTTGTACCTCCCTCAGCGATGGGCCGGTTTGAGTCAACTTGACATGTATAAGCAGTATAAATAGACTGCTTATACATATGCTGAGCAGCAAAGAATTAATAGAAAAAACAGGGATTTCCCGAGCGACGCTTAACAACTATGTAGCCCGGGGATTGCTGCCCAAGCCGGTCGTAGCCCGCCCCGAAATTCGCGGCAGCAAGCAGCCGCGGCAGCTCGGCTACTTCCCGGAAGAGGCGATCGCGCGCATCGAGCAGATCCAGCAGTGGAAGCGCGAGGGGCTCAGCATGGACGAGATCGAGTTGAAACTGGCGGCGCCCGCAACCCCAGAGGCGGGCGCCGCCAGGGTAGGTGACCCGCCGACGCCTCCCTCGAGCGCTCAGATCGTGGCCCATCCCGCGGCCGCCGTGCGCAAGCAGCCGCTGGTGCTCACCGTGGACCAGGTACCGCATCCGGCATACATGGTGAACTACAAGTTCGAGCTGGTCTGGTTCAACGACAAGTGCCGCGATGTGCTGGAAGGCGCCCTGACGCAATTGGCGCCGCGCACCGAGGACCGCAGCCTGTTCCGCCTGCTCCTGAGCGCGGACAACGGCCGGCTCGCGCTCAACCGCGACGAGCTGCTGAGGCTCAATACCGCGCTCGCCAAGGAGCGCATGGAGCTGGAGACCATCGCCCAGCCCCTGCGTACGGTTGCGACGGCCAGAATGCAGTTGCTCGAGCGGATCTACCGCGAAACGAGGGCGGTGGCGGGCGGACCCATCGTCGAGCTGCCGCTGCGCCTGCGCGAGGAGAAGGGCAACCGCGTCGAAAATTACTGCGCCTATGCGGCCTATTTCCGCGAGGGGATCCTGGTCATCCTGGTCCCGCTCAGGGAGGACACGGACGGGCTGCTGCAGCTCCTCAGCCGGCGCGATGCGGTCATTCGCAACCTGCTCAGCAAGCGCATGCCGACGCTAACTGATCTTGCGGTGCTGGTAGCGGACCTGCAGGACTCAGTGAAGATCTGCTCGGAGCTGCCGCCGGACGAGTACTTCGAGCTGATCAACCAGATCTGGTCGGGCGCCGGGGCCGTGTTCCGCAAGTTCTACGGGACCTACGGCAAGCACGTGGGCGACGGCATGGTTTACTACTTTTTCCCGCAGCCGGATTGCAGCTACATCATGAACGCCGTGGTGTGCGCGCACGAGCTCAGGGCGGCCATGGCGCGCATCAGCAAGGAATGGCAGCTGCGCAAGCGGTGGACCAACGAGCTCTACCTCAATACCGGCCTCAACGAAGGGCAGGAATGGCTGGGAACCTTCCAGAACGCGACCACGGTCGAATTCGCGGTCCTGGGCGAGACCATAAACCACACGGCGCGGTTGAGTGACCTGGCGCGCCACGGGACCATCTGGGCCACCAAGAATTTCATCGGCAAGATGCCCGCTGGCGAGCGCCACCGGATCAAGTTCGGGGTCCATCGCTCCGGCGCGGATGGGCGGTCGGTTTTCGTGGAGTCCACGTATTCCCGGGTGGCCAACCTGGTGGACTTGAGCTCGGGCCGCCATGAAAAGCTCAAGGACATAGCCGGTCTCCCGGTCACGCAGGTCATAGAGGTTCTACCCTCCTGAGTGACACCCTCGCCAGGCAAGCCAGCGGCGAGGAAAACCCCGTAGATTCAAGGCGATCTGTGATGAGCATCACAAATTGGTTGGTACCAATCTTGCGAGATAGCCCCCTGGACGGGGTAAACAGGGGAGAAAACCTCGCAAATGGCGGGTTTCCGACGGAGGTCGTCGGGAACCCGCCGGGTAACAAGGGAAACATGGTCATCAGCAACCTGTGGGCTACGGCGACGTCCGGCTCAGGCTTCTGGCTCCGCTACGCGGGGTCGGGGGCCCTCACGTTGCTGTCGGTCATAGTCGTAGCGCTCCTGTGGCGGCGCATGGGGGCGATCACCGACCCCGGCCTGATCCTGCTATTCACGGTGGCGGCATCGACCTATATGGCCGGCGGCATGGCGGGCATGCTGAGCGCCGCCATCGTGCTGTTCGGCTCGTTCGTGCTGTTCTCTCATCCCCTCTATCCGTTCCGCTATTCGGAGCTGGATTGGCGCCAGATGATGGTCATCGTCGTCGCGTGCCCGGTCATAGCCCTGATGGTGGGGTCACTGAAGGAGCAGGTGGACCAGCTCAAGTCGATGGTGCGGCAGGCCCAGGCCCTGCGGGACGAGATCCGCCGCCTGGAGCTCGCCAAGGACGCGCTCGGTGTGTGCGAGCAGCGCTTCCGGGGACTGGTCGAGAGCGTGCCGGACTATGCAGTGTGCAGCCTCGACCCGAATGGAGCGGTCAAGAGCTGGAACACGGGCGCGGAACGGGTGCTGGGATACAACGACCCGGAAATCGTGGGGCAGAGCTATTCGCGGTTCTTCATCAAGGAGGACCTGCTGGCCAAGCACCCGGACCGGCTGATCGAGCAGGCGCGGCTGGCGGGCCGCGCCGAGCAGGAGGGCTGGCGGTTGCGCAAGGGCGGGACGCGCCTGCGTGCCAGGACCTCGATCATCGCCCTCCGGGACTCGAAGGGGGTAGCCACCGGCTATCTCATGGTCGTCCGGGACATGACGCCGCTCGAGGAAGCCAATCTGGCGGCGCTACGGGCGCAAGTCGAGCTGGAAGCGCTGCGCGCCGGCCGCACGCCGGCGTCGACGTAGTCGTCCCGCAGCAGGAAAAATCCCGAGGCAGGTGGGGCAGGCCAAACGCGGGCCTGCGTCCTGAGCGTGTGATCGTATATTTAACATAATATACATTATGCGCAGTTATACACACGTCGCCCAGGTGCCCCTTGGACCCTACTTAGCGGCGCGCGCCCCTGAACAGCTCGAAGAAGTTGCGGGTGGTTGCCTGGGCCACCTGATCGAACGAAACCGCCTTCAGGCGGGCAATCTCCTCGGCGACATGCTTTACCAGGCCGGGCTGGTTGAGCTTGCCCCGAAACGGCACAGGAGCAAGGTAGGGGGAGTCGGTCTCGATCAGCATGCGCTCCAGAGGCACCTGGCGCGCGACTTCCTTCAGGGCGAGGGCGTTCTTGAATGTGACGATCCCGGAGAAGGAGATGCAGAAG
>DATFVY010000102.1:0-2905 GCA_035259925.1 Burkholderiales bacterium | reverse complement strand
GCCTCGGCGTGCGCTCCCGCCGCCCGTCCACTGCCGGCGGATCTCGGATCCCTGCCGCGGCCGCCGCGGCTTGCCGCCGTGCGCTCGCCGGTATGGGAGGCGGCCTCTGCCCCTCAGAAGAAGCTGTTTGCCAGCAACCTGGCGGCGCTGCGCGGAGCGGGCGCCGACGTGACCGAGGCGGAATTGCCGGAACCCTTCCAGGCTGCCCATGGCGTGCAGCGCGCGATCATGGCGTATGAGGCGGCGCAGCACCTGGGGGCGGTCCAGCGCGAGCACCGCCCGCTGCTGAGCGCGCGGCTCAACGCCTTTCTCGACGAGGGAGCGGCGATCGGGGAGCAGCGCTACCGGGATACGCTTGCCTCGCGCGACCACTTGAGGGCGCTGTGGTCCCGATTCAGCGCTGCCTATGACGCCATCGTGACACCACCGGCAACCGGTGAGGCGCCTGCGGATCTCGGTCAGACCGGGGACCCGACGTTTTGCACCATCTGGACCCTCCTGGGAGGCCCGGCCGTGGCAATCCCGGTGGCCCTGGGACCGGGCGGCATGCCGTTGGGATTGCAGATCGTAGGTGCCGACGGGAAAGACGATGCCGTGCTCGCGGCCGGGGCCTGGTGCGAACGCGTGTTCCCCTTTGCGGGATTGCCGGACTGAAGGCAATGCGGCGGTTTCCTGCGAAATCGCAACCGCGTCGTTTGCTTAGCGTCTCATGCTCAAGAGTTACTTGAGTCGTGCGAGGCGCTGGAGCAAGCGATGCTGCCGGGACAGGCGACTTCGTGTAACAATTCTGTATTCCACCGCGGTTGCCGGGCCGCCATGAGAAGAAGAACCGGGCCGATCAGGACGGACAGGGGACATGGGCGAACTCACCACGCGGGAGCGGGTTTACGCCGAGCAGGTGTTCCAGCTCTACCGGCTGTCGCGCCCTGCGTACGCCGGCACCCTGATCACTTCGAGCATCCTGGTCTTCGCGCTGTGGGGAGTCGTCTCGAGCGCCCTGCTGGGCGCATGGCTGTGCGTGATATTTGCGTTGACGGGCGCGCGCTTCCTGCTTTACCGCGCCTACATCGGGCTGAGCCCGCCGGAAACGGAGGCGCGCAGCTGGGCCAAACGCTTCGTCATCGGCGCCGGCGCCACGGGGTTGCTGTGGGGCGTCGCCGGGTCGGTCCTCTACCCGGTATCGTCGGTGGAGCATCAGTTCCTGCTGATCTTCCTGGTCGGCGGAATGGCGCTGTCGTCGATGGTGATATTGGCACCCGTGCAGCAGGCTTTCCTCGCTTACATGCTGCCGGCGATGTCGCTGATGATCGCGACGGTGTTCGTCCTGGGCACGCCGTTGCACCTGTTCATGGGCTCCCTGATGCTGGTATTCCTGGCGGTCATGCTGGGGATCTCGCCCGTGCTCTCCGAAATGATGCGCGACGCGCTGCAGGCGAAGTTCGACACCAACGTGCTGGTCGCGCAGCTTTCCCAGGCTAACCGGGAGCTTTCCGAGCACATCGCCGCGCAGCGGCGCAGCGAGGAGGAATTGCGGCTGAGCGAGCAGCGCTACCGCTATATGTTCGAAGCCAATCCCCTGCCGATGTGGATACGCGACGGGGAAACGCTGAAGATACTGGGCGCCAACGCCGCCGCGCTGAAAACCTACGGCTACACGCGCGAAGAGTTCCTGCGCCTGCAGCCGGGAGACCTGCACGCGCAGGACGACTTCGACCGTTTCCAGGAAATGATGCGCACCCGCGATCCCGACCGGGGGTACAGGACCTACTGGCGCCACCGGCGCAAGGACGGGAGCGTCATGGACGTCGAGACGATCTCGCATCCGTTCGAGCTCGACGACGGGCGCAGGGCGCGGCTCGTGCTCGTGCACGACATTACCGAGCGCAAGCACGCGGAGCAGCGCCTGCAGATGGGGCACACCGTCACGCGGCTGCTCGCGGAGTCGCGGTCCATAGAGGAGGCGCTGCCGCAGGTCCTGCGCACCATCTGCGAGTCGGGCGGGTGGACCTACGGGCAGCGCTGGGCGCTGAACCGGGCGGCCAACCTCATGCACTGCGCCGAGTCGTGGTGCGCCGCCGACCCGCGGCTCGAGGAATTCGAGGCCTTCAACCGCTCGCGCATGCAGACGCCGGGCAACGGGCGCGGCCTGATCCACCGGGTGTGGGAGGCCAACACCCCGGTGTGGGTAGACGATCTCGCGCAGGAGAGGCAAATGCAGCGAGGCCCCATGGCCCTGAAGGCAGGGTTGCGCTCCGCGTTCGCGTTCCCGATCCTCGTCGGCGACGGGTTCTACGGCGTGATGGAATTTTTCGGGCCCGAGGTGCGGCCGCCCGACGCGGAGCTGGTGGAGATCGTGCGCACGATGGGCAGCCAGGTCGGGCAGTTCATGGCGCGCAAGGCCGCCGAGCAGAACCTGCGCTTCGTCGCGAGCCACGACCCGCTGACGGGCCTGTTCAACCGCAGCATGTTCAACGAGCGCCTGCAGCAGGCGCTCGCCCAGGCGGCGCGCTTCGAGCGCACCCTGGCGCTGCTCTTCATCGATCTCGACGGCTTCAAGGTGGTGAACGACACGCTCGGCCACAGCGCCGGGGACCAGCTGCTCGCGGAGCTGGCGGCGCGGCTGCGCGCCACCCTGCGCGAGGGCGACGTGATCGGGCGCATGGGCGGCGATGAGTTCGTGGTGCTGATCGAGGAATTCGGCGACGTGGCGCAAGTCGCCGAGGTGGCGAAAAAGGTGCTCGAGACCGTGGCCCGCCCCTACCCTCTGCAAGGCCGCGATTTCGACGTCACCGCGAGCCTCGGCATCAGCCTCTATCCCGGCGACGGCAAGGACGCGCAGACCCTGCTCAAGAACGCGGATATCGCGATGTACCTGGTGAAGCAGCAGGGCAAGAACAGCTTCCGC
>DATFVY010000101.1:0-3040 GCA_035259925.1 Burkholderiales bacterium | reverse complement strand
GGCGCGTCGCCTTCATCCGCGAAGTCGTCGGCTTCTCGCGCGAAACGGTAAATCAGCGCTATCGGCGGGCGCAAACGGGAGGGCAAAAGAAGGGAAGCGACCGGGAAATTTTCGTAATGGCCTATACCCATTTGCTGCTACGCAATATCATTTTATTATCATGTGATTACGTAACATCCTTAAGACGACTTGGGAGCTTCCGGCGCGCAGGCGATTATATTACAATCAGAAAGTCGCGAAAGTGGCGAAATTGGTAGACGCACCAGATTTAGGTTCTGGCGCCGCAAGGCGTGGGGGTTCGAGTCCCTCCTTTCGCACCACCGGGTGCAGCCGGTGGTGCGGTCGGGCTGGCCCCGCAGTTCAACTGCCGGCGCAAGGCTGCTGGAATAACCCAAAAACAAGAGAATGCAAGCTAACTTGGAAACTCTGAGCACGCTCGAGCGGAAATTGAGTGTTTCGCTTCCGACCGCCGATATCGACAACGAAGTCGAGAATCGGCTGAAGCGCCTTTCGCGCACGGTGCGGGTGCACGGTTTCCGGCCGGGCAAGGTGCCGTTGAAGGTGGTCGCACAGCAATACGGCACCCAGGTGCGGCAGGAGGTGCTGGGCGACGCCATGCAGCGCAGCTTCGGGGAGGCGGTGCGCCAGCAGAACCTGCGCGTCGCGGGCTACCCGACGTTCGAGCCCAAGCCGGTGACGGAGGGCGCCGCGGAGTTCCAGTACAGCGCCACCTTCGAGATCTATCCCGAGATCAAGGTGGGCGACATCAGCGGCAAGGCGATCGAGCGTCCCGTGCTGGAGGTGACCGACGCGGAAGTGGACGGCACGATCGAGATCATGCGCAAGCAGCGGGCGCGCTACGAGCCGGTCGAGCGCGCGGCGCGCCAGGGTGACCGCGTGACGATCGACTTCCGCGGCACGATAGCCGGCGCGGAGTTCGAGGGCTCCAGCGCGAGCGGGCAGGTGGTCGTCCTGGGGGAGGGCCGCCTCCTGCCGGATTTCGAGGCCGCCCTGACCGGGATGAAGGCCGGGGAAACCAAGGATTTTGACGTGCGCTTTCCCGACGATTACCACGGCAAGGAAGTGGCGGGGAAAACGGCTAGCTTCCGGGTGACGGTGAACGCGGTGACGGAGCCGCATCTGCCCGCAGTTGACGCCGAATTTGCCAGGAGCCTCGGCGTCGCGGACGGCGATCTCGCGAAGATGCGCGCCGAGGTGCGGGCCAACGTCGAGCGCGAGGTGAAGGGGAAACTCAGGAGCCGTATTCGAGACCAAGTAATGCAGGCGCTGCTCGATGCGACCCCGGTCGAGCCTCCCCGCTCGCTGGTGCAGCTGGAAGCGCAGAACCTGCGGGCGGGCGCCCGGCAGGAGCTGGCAGCCCGCGGCATCCAGGTGCCCGCCGACGCGCCGATGCCGGGGGAAGTGTTCGAGCAGCAGGCGCAGCGCCGCGTCAGCCTCGGCCTGGTGCTGGGCGAGGTAGTGAGGGTGCACGGCCTCCACGCCAAGCCCGAGCAGGTGCGGGCGCTGGTGGAGGAGCAGGCGCAAAGCTACGAGCGGCCTGCCGAGGTCGTGAAGTGGTTTTATGCCGCCCCGGAACGGCTGCGCGACATCGAGACGGCGGTGCTGGAAGACAACATCGTTGCATGGGCGCTCGGCGCGGCGAGAGTGACGGACAAGCGGGTGAATTTTGACGAACTGATGGGGAAACAGTGATGGCGGGCTACAGCGAACCGAGGGGTCTGGGCTTGATCCCGATGGTGATCGAGCAAAGCGGGCGCGGCGAGCGTGCCTACGATATCTATTCGCGCCTGCTCAAGGAGCGTGTCGTGTTCCTGGTGGGACCGGTGACCGAGGTCACGGCCAACCTGATCGTGGCGCAGCTGCTGTTCCTGGAATCGGAGAACCCGGACAAGGAGATTTCCTTCTACATCAATTCGCCGGGCGGCTCGGTCTCGGACGGGCTCGCGATCTACGACACCATGCAGTTCGTCAAGCCCAGCGTGTCCACTCTGTGCATCGGCCAGGCCGCGAGCATGGGAGCGCTGCTGCTGGCAGCGGGCACGAAGGGCAAGCGCTTTTGCCTGCCAAATTCACGGGTGATGATCCACCAGCCGATGGGCGGCTTCCAGGGCCAGGCTTCGGACATCGAGATTCACGCGCGCGAGATCCTGAACCGCAAGGCGAAGCTGAACGAGATCTTCGCCCGGCACACGGGCCAGGACCTGAAGAACATCGAGCGGGACACGGACCGTGACAATTTCCTGAGCGCCGAGCAGGCGCTGAGCTACGGCATCGTGGACAAGGTTCTGACAAGCCGGGCTGAAAGCGTAAAATGAGTTCCGGAGACAGGGAGTAGCCCATGTCCGATAAGGTCGGCGGCGAGAAACTGCTCTATTGCTCGTTCTGCGGCAAGAGCCAGCACGAGGTGCGCAAGCTCATTGCGGGCCCCTCCGTGTTCATCTGCGACGAGTGCATCGAGCTCTGCAACGACATCATCCGCGAGGAGACGCAGGGCGAGCACGGGTCGAAGGGTGCGAAATCGGACCTGCCGGTACCGAAGGAGATCCGCGGCATACTCGACCAATACGTGATTGGCCAGGACATCGCGAAAAAGATCCTGTCGGTCGCGGTCTATAACCACTACAAGCGACTGAAGACGCTCGCGAAAAACGACGACGTCGAGCTGGCCAAGTCGAACATCCTGCTGATCGGCCCGACCGGGTCGGGCAAGACGCTGCTCGCGCAGACGCTGGCGCGGCTGCTCAACGTCCCCTTCGTGATGGCGGACGCGACGACGCTCACCGAGGCTGGCTACGTCGGCGAGGACGTCGAGAATATCATCCAGAAGCTGCTGCAGAAGTGCGATTACGACGTCGAGAAAGCGCAGAGAGGGATTGTTTACATCGACGAGATCGACAAGATCTCGCGCAAGAGCGACAACCCCTCGATCACGCGCGACGTTTCGGGGGAAGGCGTGCAGCAGGCGCTGTTGAAGCTCATCGAGGGCACCATCGCCTCGGTGCCGCCGCAGGGCGGGCGC
>DATFVY010000100.1:0-8137 GCA_035259925.1 Burkholderiales bacterium | reverse complement strand
GACGATGCCTGCGCGCAAACCCATGGAAGCCGCATCCTGAGATGCAAACCCGCTCGCTCATGGATTGGGGTCTACTCGCGGCCTTGGTGGCGCTATGGGGCTCCAACTTCATGTTCATCAAGCTCGGCGTTTCGGCCGTTCCGCCTGCGACGCTGGTCGCCACGCGCCTCGTGATCGGTGCGGTCATCCTGGTGATCGTGGTCCGCGCCCTGGGCTATACCTTCCCGCCGATCGGGCGGGCGTGGATGCCGTACGTGGTGCTCGGGGTGGTGGGCAATTGCATGCCGTTCTGGTTCATCACCTGGGGCCAGAAGTCCCTCGACAGCGCCCTGGCCGGGATCCTGATGGCCATCATGCCGCTCACAACCCTGCTGCTCGCACATTTTTTCGTCGCGGGCGAGGGCATGACCCGCAACCGGTTCGCCGGCTTCCTGCTCGGCTTCGTGGGCATCATCGTCCTGATGGGCCCGGCCGCCCTGGCGGGCCTCGGCGGCTCGCCGATCGAGATACTGGCGCAGCTTTCGGTGCTCGCGGGGGCCCTGTGCTATGCGGTCAACGGCGTGATCATCCGCATCGCCCTCAAGGGCGACGTGATGATCGCATCCGCGGCCATCATCGCTGTGGCCGCCCTGGTGAGCATTCCGATCGCGCTGGTCGTGGACCAGCCGTGGCGGCTCGCGCCGGACGCGACCGCGATCGGCATCCTCACCTGGATTGGAATCGGGCCCACCGCGATCGCGACGCTGGTGCATCTCAAGCTCATCGCGTCGGCGGGCCCGACGTTCATGTCCCTCATCAACTACTGCATTCCCGTGGTTGCCCTGCTCATCGGCATAACGCTGATGGGCGAGGAGCCCGGCGCCAACGCTTATACCGGGCTCGCGCTGATCCTGGCCGGCATCGCGCTGAGCCAGTTGCGCCGGTCCAAGGCGCAGTGATTTTCGGCTTTGCCCACACTGCCGTGTGAACTACACGGCTGTCACAGTTTGTTACGTATCTTTCGGCTGCCGCCTGTAGCTTGAAATCGACCGTTCGCGCCCCCAATTCCCTACACGTGAGATCGGTCACAGCGTGTGAACTAGGATGTCCTGACAATGTCAACCAGACAGGCGGACTGACGTTGTTCTGGGGCAAGAGGCAACCATGATGAACGTCATTTACAGCAGCGATAATTATTACGTGGTGGAATACCCCACGCAGCACGGCTACGAGCTGGTGGACAAGCACAGCCGGCGCGGCACGTTCTTCCAGGGCGATGTCGCTGACCGTTTCGGCCAGTCGCTGCAGGCCGCCGTCGCCGAAGACGCGTCGATCGAGCGCGTGGACGAATTTCTCGAAACCTTCGACATCCTGCTTAACCAGCCGCTGGTCGTTCACTGAGCCGCGGCGAGCGCCCGCAAGATTTCATCGATGCGGTTGACGGGCAACGAGAAGTGCCCGTCCTCGGGGAAGAAGCTCGCCCGGCAGCCCGGCACGGATCGCGCCAGCCACCGTCCCATTTCCACCGGCACCGTCGTGTCCTGCTCGCCGTGCCAGACATGACACGGCGCGCGTATTGATTCCGGCGCCGTTTCCCACGGCTGCGCGAGCAGCGTCAGGTCGAGCGCGGCGCCGCGGCCTCCCTGGCGGAAGCCCTCGCGGAACGCATCGGCGAAGATGGCGAAAGTCCCCGCATCGGCCAGAACTTTCCGGTCCGGCGGCGGCAGCTTCGCCGAAAGCAGTCTCAGCGTCCAGCGCGGGCTGTCACGCAGCGCGGGTGCGAGCGCGCGATTGAAGAGTTGCGATAGATGGGGCGCGCGGCGCGCCAACGCAAACGAGAAGCGCGCGAAAGGGTTCATTCGCGCCGAGTTGGCCGCGATATCAACCCGGGCGAGCCCGCCGACTATTCCCACCGCAGTGATGCGATCCGCCAGCGCGGCGGCGCACGCGATGGCGTATGGCGCTCCGCCGGAGATCCCCAGCACGGCAAAGCGCTCCAGAGCGAGCCCGTCCGCGAGCCCGAGCACGTCGCGCGGCCAGTCGGTGATGCGGCGTGCCGGCTGGTAGTCGGACAGCCCGTAGCCGGGACGGTCGGGCGCGATCAATCGCAAATCGAGCCGCAGAGCCGCTTCGTGGCCGAGGCGCCCGTCGAGCCGGGAAGCCGGGAACCCATGGCAATACAGAACGGGGCGGCCGCCCGCCGCTCCGAACTCGGCGTAGCCGATTCGCCGGCCGTCCCGCAACGTCAGCTGCCTGGCGGAAGAATCGTCAATCGTGATTCGTGATTCGTGATTCGAGGTTCGATCGCTGATCACGAGTTACCGGTCACGCCTCATTGCGTCACCGCGTCACGCCACACCGTGTCACGCTCAATCAAAGCGCGACCAGCCGGGCTCGTCGCGGTCGAGCATGCGCTTGATGGCCGCGAAGTGCAGTTGCGTTTGCTCCGAATCCTGCGCCATCTGGGCCGCAGTCAGTCCGGCGATCCGCTCCGGGACAACGCGCAGCGGCTTGCCGGTGCCCATCGCCAGCACCTGCAGCATGCACGTGCGCTCGAGGTAGTAAAGATCGTCGAAAGCCGCCGCCACCGTGGGGCCGCACACGATCACGCCGTGGTTGGCGAGGAACAGCACGTCGGCGTCCTTCGCCAGCGCGCACATGCGGTTTCCCTCTGCTTCATCCAGGGCCAGTCCGTTGTAGTTGTCGTCGTACGCGACCCGCCCGTGAAACTTGAGCGAATTCTGGCTGGCCCACTCGAGACGCCCGCCATGGACGACGGTAAGCGTGGTGGCGTACGGCATGTGGGTGTGCAGCACGCATTTCGCGGAGGGCCTGGAGCGGTGCATGGCGCCGTGGATGAAGAACGCGGTGGGCTCCACGGCGTGGCGGCCGGTGACCTTGCGGCCGTTCGCGTCCACGACGACCAGATCGCCGGGCGTGACCTCGGACCAGTGCAGTCCCTGGGGGTTGATCAGGAAATGACCGGCGCGCCCGGGAACCTCCATGCTGAAGTGGTTGCAGATGCCCTCGCCGAAACCGAGCCGGTTGGCCCACCGCAGCGCCGCGGCGAGGTCAATGCGCGCTTGAAGCTCGGGCTTGTCAGGTTTCATGGCGCAGTCACGATCCGTGAGTCACGAGCCGCCAGCCGCCAATCAGTCCACCTGGACCTTGGCGGCCCTGGCGACCTTTCCCCACTTCTCCACCTCGCGCTTGACGAAGGTCGCGAACTCTTCCGGCGGCATGCCCGAAGCGAGTCCGCCCTGCGCGAGAAACCGCTCGCGTGTTTCAGGTGCCTTCAGCATTGCGGCGAGCTCCTGATAGATCTTGTTGACCACGTCCCGTGGCGTGCCTGCCGGCATCACCACGGATTGCCAGGAGCTGCCGTCGAATCCTTTCACGCCTCCCTCGTCCACCGTCTGCAGCTCCGGCATGGGTGGAAAGCGCTCCTTCGTCGATATCGCAATCGGCTTGAGCCTCCCCTCCTTTACGTGGGGCAGCACCGTGATGGCGGTATTGAAAGCGAGCTGTATCTGTCCCGACAGCTGGTCTACCACCGAGGGCGCCTGTCCCTTGTACGGGACATGCACCATGTCGAGCCCGGCCATCCACTTCAACATCTCCATCAGCATGTGGGGGCTGGTGCCGTTGCCGGTGGAGGAATAGATCAGTTGTCCTGGCTGACGCTTGGCGAGCGCCACCACCTCCTTGACGTTCTTGACCGGCAGCGTTGGGTGCGTCGTCAGCATGCTGGGAAGGATAGCCATCAGCGTGACGTGGGAGAGATCCTTGACGGGATCGAATCCCAGCTTCCGATAGATGCCGGGAGACATCGCCCCCGATACCGGCATCATGCAGATGGTGTAGCCGTCGGGCGGCGACTTGGCGCAGAGCTCGATGCCGATATTTCCGCCGGCCCCGGGGCGATTGTCTGCGATGACCTGGACACCCCAGGCCTTGCTCAGGCGGTCGGCGGCCATGCGACCCATGAGATCGGTCGGCCCGCCGGGAGGGAAGGGGATGATCATCCGCACCGGCTTCGCAGGGTAGGACTGTGCCGCGCTCAACGAGGGCAACATTGCACACGCGAGCAGCAACAGGCGGCCAAGGGTATTCATGGCGAGCTCCGGACGCCAAGCGAATGGGAGGGATTCTAGCCTGCCGACCGGCCCGTGCCGTGGTGGCCCATCGCGCGCGAAATCCGTTCGGCTGTCTGCCGCACCTGCGGGGCCCACGCCCGGTTGAGGCGATCCGAGGGGGCGGAAACCGACAACCCGGCGACGAGCCGGCCGTCGTCATTGAAGATACCGGCGCCTATGCATGAGACGCCTTTCTCCGCTTCTTCGTTGTCGAAGGCATACCCCTGGCGGCGGATTTTCTCGATTTCCTTCATGAAAGTGTCGGTATCGGTCAGCGTATTCTCGGTAAAGCGCGGAAGGCCGGTGCGGCGCACATAGTCGGCGCACTTGTCAGGGCCGTCCTCGGCGAGAAAGAGCTTGCCCACCGCGGTGATGTGCAGCGGCGCGCGCGCGCCGATGATCTGCACCACCCGCATCATGGAGTGGCTGTCCGCCGTGCGCTCGATATAGACCACCTCGTCGGCGTGGCGTACCGACAGGTTGACCGTCTCCCCCAGCTCCTCGTGCAGGCGATGCATATGGGCGAGGGCTTCCTGGCGCACATTGATACGGGACTTCACGAGGTTGCCCAATTCCAGCAGCCGGATGCCAAGCCGGTAGGTGCCCGGCTCGATGCGGTCGACCAGCCGGTTCTCCACCATGACCGCGAGGATACGGTGGGCCGTTGAGGGATGGAGGCGGGTTTCGGCAGCCAGCTGCTTGAGATTGACCGGCGTCACATGGCGGGACAGGGCCGCGAGCAGGCTCATCATGCGCTGGATGACCTGGATCGAGGATTTCGCTTCTTTTTGTTGTGCCACGGCAGGGGGTTGCCTGTAATTTGGGGGCCGATTTTACATTATGAAATCACCAGGAACAACAAAAACGACGCGCTGGGGCCGTATTTGCGGCCAGGTCGCAGGTATAGCAGGTAATACATTGTTTTTGCTATAATATGAGGCTCCTCTCCCCGAATCGTACGTCAAGCACGTCCATGAGCAAGCCAGCCACTCTCTCTCGCACTCGCAACGGCAACGGCCGGAACGGGAATGGCCGTCACGCCGCCGGCCGCATCGGCAATGGTCGGAACGGCAACGGCCGCAGCACATCCGCGATCGTGGCCGCGCCGGACGTGAAAAACTACATCACGCCACATGGTTACGCGCGGCTCAAGTCCGAGCTCAACAAGCTGCACGACGTCGAGCGGCCGGAACTGGTCAAGACCATAGCCTGGGCGGCCTCCAACGGCGACCGCTCCGAGAACGGCGACTACATCTACGGCAAGAAGCGCCTGCGCGAGATTGACCGCCGCATCCACTATCTCAACAAGCGCCTCGACAGCGCGGAAGTCGTGGACCCGGCGCGCCGCGGCGGTGCAGACCATATCTTCTTCGGCGCGACGGTCACCTACGCCTATGTCAGGGGCGGTCGCGAGGAGCGCACGATCACCATCGTCGGCGTGGACGAGGTGGACGTGAAGCGCGGCCAGGTCAGCTGGCTTTCCCCGATTGCGCGGGCGCTGCTCAAGAAGCGTTCCGGCGATGTCGTTACGCTGGCCACCCCGGCGGGCGAAGCCGAGATCGAGATCATCGGCGTCAAATACGCCGCAACCGCCTGAGCTGACAACACGGTTCCAGACCGAAAGGCCGCCGCAAGGCGGCCTTTCTTTTTCCGCGCGCTGGCCGCAGGACGCGGTGTTACCATTTGCCCACGGCAGCTTGCGCCGCGCGCACGCCTGCTGATCCCGTGACCGTCTCGTTCTTCACCGCAGCCCTTTCCGCCTGGCGGGCCGCCCATGTCGCCGTCCCGGACCTGCGCGCGGACGATATGCCGCTCGAGGCTATGGTCAAGCTCAGCATCAAGGCGGTGCCCGATGCGCGCACTGCGGAGAACCTGGGCGCCGAGCGCGAAGGCACCGGGGTGGTATTCGGCGAGAAGGGCCTGATCCTTACCATCGGTTACCTGATCCTCGAGGCGGGCTCCGTCCTGGTGGTGGCAGGGGACGGCCGGGTCTACCCGGCGAATGTGATCGGATACGACCACGCCACCGGATTCGGCGTGCTGCGGGCCGCCATCGACTGCCGCCCGCTCGAGCTGGGCAGCTCGGCCGACGTGCGGGAGCTGGCAACCCTGGTCGTTTCTGCTCACGGGGCTGCCGGTGGCGCGTCCCGCGCCTGCGTCGTGTCCCGGCGCCGCTTCACCGGCTGGTGGGAGTACATGATCGAGGGCGGCATCTTCACCGCGCCGCCGCGCTTCGAGCACAGCGGGGCGGGCCTCCTGAACGCCGATGGCAGGCTGGTGGGGATCGGCTCGCTATGGGTGAGCGACGCGCTCGAGGTCGGCGCGGCGTTCCCCGGCAACATGTTCGTTCCCGTGGATCTGCTGAAGCCGCTGCTCAACGACCTGCTCGCGACCGGGCGGCGCCGCGAGCCGCCGCGGCCCTGGCTGGGCGTCTACTCGGAAGAGATCCAGGGCCACGTCGTGGTGACCCGTGTGCTGGCCGAATCACCGGCGCACCAGGCGGGTCTCGCGCGCGGCGATATCATCCTCGGCGTGGGCGGCCAGGCGGTGGGCAAGCAGAGCGAGTTCTACCAGCGGCTGTGGTCCAGCGGTGATGCGGGGGCGCCGGTCGTGCTGCATGTTCTGCACAACAAGGCCGTGCGCCAGCTCACCGTCCACTCCATGGACCGGATGGCGTTTCTGCGGCCCTGGCGCATCTAGAATCGGTGACGAGTGACGAGTGACGGCCAATGCGGGTAGGGTTATTCGTTACCTGCCTCGTGGACCTGATGCGGCCGCGCATCGGGTTCGCGGCGATCCGGCTGCTCGAGGCGGCGGGCTGCGAGGTCGTCGTGCCGGAGCTGCAGACCTGCTGCGGGCAGCCGGCATACAATTCCGGCGACCGGACGTCGGCTCAGGCGCTCGCCCGCAAGGTGCTGGCCGAGTTCGAAGGACTCGAGTACGTCGTGGTACCGTCAGGTTCCTGCGCCGGGATGATCCGCACCCACTATCCAGAGCTGCTGCGGGACGATCCCGCCACGCTGGAACGGCTCAACCAGCTGTGCCGGCGCACCTACGAATTGACGGATTTCCTCGCCAACGTGGTCAAGCTCGACCGCGTGCCGGGGCTGTTCGGCGGAACTGTCACCTACCATGACTCCTGCTCCGGCCTGCGAGAGCTGGGCGTCAAGGCGCAGCCGCGCGCTCTGCTTGCGCGCGTCCCGGGGCTCGCGCTGAAAGAGATGAACGAGGCCGAAACCTGCTGCGGCTTCGGCGGCACTTTCGCGGTGAAGTTCGGTGAAATCTCCACCCATATCGCCGAGCGCAAGTGCGCCAATATCGCCGCGAGCGGCGCTGATGCCGTCGTCCTGGGCGACCTCGGCTGCATGCTCAACATCGAGGGACGCCTGCGGCGCCGCGGGGACACCAAAACGAAGGTGCTGCACGTCGCCGAAGTGCTGGCGGGCGAGGCTCCATGAAGATAGCCATGATGGGTTCCGGCGGCGTCGGCGGCCTGATCGGCGCGCGCCTCGCGCACGCGGGCTGCGATGTCTCGTTCATCGCGCGCGGCGCGCACCTTGCGGCGATGCGCGAGCACGGCCTCAAGCTCGAAAGCCAGGTCGAGAACGTGCACCTGCGCAAGGTGCGGGCGACCGACGACCCGGCAACGCTGGGGCCGGTCGATATCGTTATTTTCTCGGTCAAGCTCTGGGATACCGAGGCGGCGGCGCGCTCGATGCTCCCGCTCATCGGGCCGGACACCGGCGTGATCTCGCTCCAGAACGGCGTGGTCAAGGACGACATCCTGCGTCCCATCACCGGGGAAAAGGCGTTGATGGGCGGGGTCGCCTACATGGGCACCGCCATTGCGCGCCCGGGCGTCATCCAGCACACCGGGACGGTGCAGAAGATCGTATTCGGCGAGTACGACGGCCGGCGCTCGAAGCGCGCGGAAGGCCTGCTCGAGTGGTGCCGCAAGGGCGGTCTCGACGTCCAGATTTCCGACGACATCCGCCGCACGCTGTGGGAGAAGTTCGCGTTCC
>DATFVY010000099.1:0-2674 GCA_035259925.1 Burkholderiales bacterium | reverse complement strand
CCCTGCTCCAGCAGGCGCTGCTTCAGGTCCGGGGCGGCAAGAGCCTTCATCATGACTCCGTGGAGCCGCTCGACGATCGCTCCCGATGTCGCGACCGGCACCGCCACGCCCTGCCACACCGTGACCTCGAAATCGGGAATGCCCGACTCCATCATGGTAGGCACGTCGGGCACCTGCACGGCGCGCTCGGCGGAAGTCACGGCAAGCGGACGCACGCGCCCCGCCTTGATCAGCGGCAGCTGTCCGGGCAGGTTGGCGAACATCGCCTGGTGCTGGCCGCTCATGAGATCCAGGTAGCCCTGCGCCATCGACTTGTACGGCACGTGCACGAGATCGGTGCCGGTTCTCGACTTGAGCAGCTCCATGGTGAGGTGCGGCGATGCGCCGATCCCCGAGGAAACGTAGTTCATCCTGCCCGGCTTGGCTTTCGCGAGCGCGATGAGCTCCTTGACGCTCTTCGCCGGCACCCCGACATTCACCACGAGGATGTTGGGCATCTTGCCGTAGAGGGAGACCAGGGCGAAGTCCTTGACGGAATATGGCAGCTTCTTCTGCAGCGCCGGCGTGATCGCCTGGTTGATGCCGTAGACGAGCAGCGTGTAGCCGTCGGGGGTCGCCCTCGCGGCAGACTCGGTGCCAACCACGCCGGCCGCGCCGGCGCGGTTCTCCACTACGATGGTCTGCCCCAGCGCTTCGCTGAATTTCGCCGCGAAGACGCGCGCGATGATGTCGGTCGAGCCCGCAGGGCCGAACGGCACGATGAGGCGCACCGGCCGCGAAGGGTAATCCGCCTGCGCCGCCTGGGCGCTACCCGCGACCAGGGCCAGTGCGGGCAGAACAGCGATCCAGCGATTGCGCTTGTCCATGGAGGTCTACTGCCGCGTGCTGAGGAATTCTGCCGGTATCGCGATGGGCTTGCGCGCCGGACATCCGGGTTCGTCCTTGAATTTCTTCGTGGCCTCGTCGTAGCGGCGGGCGAGGCATGCGCGATCCCTCTCGTCGATGCGGACGCGGATGGAGAATACCCGCTGCATGATTGCTGCGGGCAGCCCTGCCTCGTTGGCAGGAAATCCCCCGCCAATGGCGGCCACAGCGTCCCAAACCTGCCAATCGCGTGACCTCCCGGACAGGGCGTAATGGTAGTCCGCCAGCTCCGAGGCGCAGTGCATCGCCAGCGCCTTCGTGCAAACGTCCGCATAGAACGATGCCGCCCTGGCGTTGTCGCTCAAGCGGTGGTGGCGCAGCAGTACGGGGGCGATCCCGACGTAACCCAGAGAGAAACCGTGCTCGCAAATCGGCAGCACTTCGGGCGGCAGGACCTCGTGGCCCTCGGCGATGCCGATAGTCTCGCAGACGGCCACGCCCACCAGAATATCTTTCGCAGCGAGCGCGCGGAGCTCCTGGCGGTCGACGCGGTCCCTGATGAGCAGCGCGCGCCGCAGGTCTTCCGCGGCCTGGGGCAGTCCCGCCTCGACCATGGCGCGCGTCTCGTCCGGAAAGTGGATGAACCCGGTTCTGTTGAAGTACAGATACATGGCATCCATGCGACGCTCGGACTCGGCAAGCTCCTTCAGGGTCGCCCCAGCCTTCTTCCATGCGTCCCCATCCGACGCCGGAGGCACCGTGGCGAACAAGCCCAGCAGTACGGCATAGCGGACCCTTTCTTCGGCCGTCGCCGGCGCGCCCGTCTTTTCGATCAGCTCGTCGAGAGCACGCCTGGATCCGGTCCTGACCATCAGCGCGAGCTTCGCGCGGCTGTTGCCGGCGCGGGCCGACTTCATCCACAGCGCGCGGGCGCCATCCGGGTCGCAACTGTAAACACAGCCCTCCAGGAAAGCGCCCCACCAGTACATCGCCACCGGCGAGCCCTTGTCGCTCTGGCCTTGCAGCGCGCGCAACTCGTCGAATTTGCCGGCGATGACGCGCTCCACGACCCACTTGTCGTCCACGCTTTGCCCGAATGCGGGAGCGCAGGCGAGCGCGAGAGGTACCGCAGCACCGGCGATGAATTTGAGAAACGGCCTCATCACTCCGTCACCCATCACGCCTCTTGCAGCTACTCAGGCTCGACGCCGGCCGCCTTGAGCACCTTCGCGACCCGCGGCGACTCTTCTCTGACCTGCTCGAGCACGCGCTCGGGGGTGCTGTGCACGGTGAGGATGCCCAAGGTCGCGTAGCGCTCCCGCACATCCGGCATCTTGAGTATCTGCCCGAGCTCGGCATTCAGGCGGTTGATGATGGGCGCCGGCGTGCCCTTCGGGGTGAGCACGGCCCACCAGTTCTGCGGAACACCGATCGGAACCCCGGCCTCGATCGTGGTCGGCACCTCCGGCAGCGCCTGCGAGCGCTCTTCGCTCGTCACGTTGAGCGCGCGCAGCCTGCCGGCCTTGATCTGCGGCACCGCGGGCACCATGTCGGAGAACACAAAGTCGATCTGGCCGGCGACGAGATCGGTCACAGACTGGACCGTGCCTTTGTACGGCACGTGGACCACCTTCGCGCCGGTCTCCGCCTTGAAGATCTCGCCGGCGACGTGGGCGGGCGTGCCCCTGCCGCCGGAGCCGAACGTGATGCGATCGGGCCGGGCGCGGGCGAGCGCGATCAGCTCCTTGATGCCGCGCGCCGGCACGCTGGGATGGACCACCAGCACCTGCCCGCCCTTGGCGACCAGCGA
>DATFVY010000098.1:0-11704 GCA_035259925.1 Burkholderiales bacterium | reverse complement strand
CCGACCGACTTGCCCGACCCGGTCGTGCCGGCGATGAGCAGGTGCGGCATTCGCTGCAGGTCGGCGACCACCGGGTTGCCTGCAATGTCCTTGCCCAGCCCCAGGCTGAGCGGGGATGCCAGGTCGGCGTAGACCTGCGAGCTGAGTATCTCGGACAGCCGGACGATCTGGCGCGTGGGGTTGGGGATCTCGAGCCCCATCAGGCTCTTGCCGGGTATCGTCTCGATCACGCGGATGCTGACGACCGACAGCGCCCGGGCAAGGTCCCTCACGAGATTGATGATCTGGCTGCCCTTGACGCCGACCGCGGGCTCCAGCTCGTAGCGCGTGATCACCGGCCCCGGATAGGCGGCGACGACCTTCACCTCGACGCCGAAATCGAGAAGCTTCTTCTCGATCAGGCGCGACGTGAACTCGAGCGTGTCCGTGCTGATTACCTCGTGCGATCGCTCGGCCTCGTCGAGCAGCGCCAGCGGCGGCAGCAGCGAATCGGGGAGGTTCTCGAATAACGGCACCTGCTTTTCCCGCTCCGCGCGCGTCGACTTCGGGATCACCGCCGCCGGCGGCTCGATGCGGATCGGCTCGTGGATCTCGAGCTTCTTCTTGCTGACCCCGACCACCTCCTCGCGCTCGAGGACCGCCTGCACGCCGGCGCGCCGGTCCTGCCACTCCTGCCAGCGGCGCTTCACCAGGAAATAAGCTGCCTCGCTCCACGCCCCCACGCGCTCGATGACCGCGAGCCATGACACGCCGCTGAACAGGCTGAGCCCGGCCGCCAGCAACAGCAGCAGAATGAGCGTGCCGCCGGTGAACCCCAGCGCGTGGCCCAGGCCACTCCCAACCACGGCGCCCACGATACCGCCGGGGGTCTGTGGCAGGGTCACCTTGAGACTGTAGAAGCGCAGTGCCTCCAGGCCGCAGCTGGCTGCCAGCAGCACGACGAAGCCGATGGCCATGACAGCGTACGACCGCCGGTCTTCATCGGCGACGCTTTCGATGCGGCGAAATCCCCACCACACCGACGCGGCGCAGAACACCACCCACCAGTACGCGGACACGCCGAACAAATGCAGCATGACGTCCGCAATCCACGCGCCGGCGCGTCCGCCGGCATTGTGGATTACGGCGGCATCGCCCGGACTGTGAGACCAGCCCGGATCAGCCCGGTTATAGGTGTAGAGAACGAGAAGGAGGTAAAGCGCGAGGCCGAGCAGTGCGAACCACCAGGATTCGCGGACGAGTGCGGCCAGCTTGGGCGGCAGCGGGTTCCTGGCGGTCCGCGTCGATGTCTTCTCGCTCAGCAGCATCCAGTCGCTCGGTTAACGCTTTGATTGTACATCGAAAGCAAACCCGGGGGGCGCTGCAGCCGGCGCTTGGGGTACAAAACAAACCCCGCGCAAGGCGGGGTTTGTTCGGACGGAGCCGGCGTACTAGCGCACGACGCACTCCTGGCCCGGACCCTGGATGCGGCCGCTGCCGACTCCCAGGGTGAAAGGCAGCTGGCTGAGGTTCAGGCCGGGGTCGCCCGGCAGAATAACCGGGGGCAGCTTGATGTCGGGGGCGTGACCGAACATGCCTTCGTTAACCATCACAAAGCCACCCTCGGTCTGCATGATGTAGCTGCCGGTGTAGGTCGTGTGGAACACGCCTTTCGGGAGCTTCTCGCAGCCGGCCGTCACGCCTTCGCAACCGCCGCCGGTGTTGTCGATCGTGTCGCCCGAGGAGCCGCGGATCCCGATCGTGGCGGTATTGGTCCCGATCCTGTAGGCGTCCAGGTTGCCGCGCTTGCCGACCAGTCCGGTCACGGTACGCAGGCCCCCTTTCACCAGGCGCAGGAAGGAGCTGTCCTCCTGCGGCCGGTCCTGCACGAAAGTGAACCGCTCGACCTTGACCTGGGTGTTGGGCCGCATCGTGATCGAGCTGCCGTCCACGAAGTTGATCTGCGCGTAGCTGTCCCGCTGGGTCGTCAGCACGTCGCCGGGATCGACTTCGGATTTCTGCGACAGGATGCGCACGCTGCCGTCGCCGCGCTGCACCGACAGCGTACCGCTCAGGTGCGTCACCGTGCCCGCGCCGGCCGCCAGGACGCTGGCGCTGAACAGCGCCAGCAACAAGAAACCAAGGATTCCCCTGATCGAATTCATGTCGTGCTCCCTCTGCTTACGCGCCGGGTGCATAGCCCGGCTTGTCATGAAACTCTGCAGTAGCAAAAACTACCACATGCAGTAGCAAAAACTTATACCACGAACGGCATAGCCGCCGGCAGTGAACAAATGCTCAAATCCCGCTCCGCCTCGCTCGAAGAAGGCGTGTCTTTTCATGCAATTACGGAAAAACGAGCGGCCGGGGAATGCGGGCCGGAGACAGCGCATGGCGCCGCGGAGATGACGCCCCGCGTCAGGAGTTACGGCGGTCGGCGTGATGGCGGGTGGTGGCCCGCTTTTGCATGGACTGCTTGTCGAGCACGTAGATACGGCGTTTCTCGGCGCGTATGAGTCCCTTGCGGTGCAGGTCCTTCACCACGCGACTGACCATCTCGCGCGACGCGCCGATCATGCGCGCGATCTCCTGCTTGGGCGGCGCGTGCTCCACGATCCACTTGCCGTCGACCACCTGCGCCATGTCGATCAGCAACCGCGCTACCCGGCCGTAGACGTCGATCAGCGCCAGGCTCTCGATCTTGCGGTCGGCATCGCGCAGGCGCCTGACCAGGTTGCGCATGATCAGCATCGCCAGCTCGAAGTTGTCTTTCAGGATGCCGGTGAAGCCGGCCTTGGACAGCCGCAGCATTTCGCAGGCTTCGAGCGTTTCCACGCTCGCCGAGCGCGTCTGGTCGTCCAGCAATCCCATTTCCCCGAAGAACTCGTGGGGCCCCATGACGGAGAGGATCACCTCGTGGCCCTCCTCGTCCGGGATGAGCACCTTCACCCGGCCCGACAGGATTATGTAGAGCGCGTCCGTTTCCTCTCCTGCGCGCAGGATGAAGGAATTGCGCGGGTACGAGCGATGCTGGACGCAGGCCAGCACCTGCCCCAGCTGAGCGTCGGTAAACGCGGAGAATAGGGGAACGCTTTTGAGTAGCTGTGGATTAAGCGCGAACTGTGCCGCCATGTTTCTCCATCCCGTCCCGCGTTCTTGTTCTAGGTCGCGGCGCTGTGGCACCGCGCAAGATGGGCATAGTGTGCCAGATCAAGCCTCTGGCGTCACGCCGGCTGGCGGCCGAGCGCGAGCGTCCAGCGGTTGGTCTCCGGCGCCGCTGCCGGCTCGACACCGCCGCAACGCCGCTGCTACAGTGTTGCGTTTTTTCCGCCAGCCCTCATCTATTTCACATGGCTCACTCATCCAGGCATAGCCGGCTGCTGATCCTGGGCTCGGGCCCCGCCGGTTACAGCGCGGCGGTCTATGCCGCGCGCGCGAATCTGAAGCCGGTGCTGATCACGGGGCTCGCCCAGGGCGGCCAGCTGATGACCACGACCGACGTGGACAACTGGCCGGCCGACGCGACGGGCGTGCAGGGCCCGGAGCTCATGGAGCGCTTCCTCAAGCATGCCGAGCGCTTCGGCACGGAGATCATCTTCGACCACATTCACACCGCGCGGCTCAAGGAGAGCTCGCCGGCGCTCGTAGGCGACCAGGGAACCTACACCTGCGACACGCTCATTATCGCGACCGGCGCGTCCGCGATGTACCTCGGGCTGCCTTCCGAGCAGAAATTCATGGGGCGCGGCGTCTCCGGCTGCGCAACGTGCGACGGGTTCTTCTACAAGGACCAGGACGTCGCGGTCGTCGGCGGCGGCAACACCGCCGTCGAGGAGGCGTTGTACCTGTCCAACATCGCGAAGCACGTCACGGTGGTGCACCGGCGCGACAAGTTCCGCGCCGAGGCCATACTCGTCGACAAGCTCAAGGAGAAAGTCGCCGGGGGGAGGGCCAACATCATGTGGGACCACGTGCTCGATGAAGTGGTGGGCGACAACACCGGCGTGACCGGCATGCGCGTGAAGAACGTGAAGTCGGGCGCTCTCGCGCAGAGGAATCTGAAAGGGGTCTTCATCGCCATCGGTCATCGTCCGAACACGGAAATTTTCGCCGGCCAGCTCGACATGAAGAACGGCTATATCATCACCAAGGCAGGGCTGGAGGGAAACGCGACGGCGACCAGCGTGCCGGGCGTGTTCGCTGCGGGCGACGTGCAGGACCACGTCTACCGCCAGGCGGTCACCAGCGCCGGCAGCGGCTGCATGGCGGCGCTCGACGCGCAGAAATACCTCGAAAGCCGCGGCCTGATCTAGTCTGGCGGGCTGCCATGAAGAAGCCTCGCAAGTCCGCGATCCCGCTCGACGAAGCGAAGCTGTTCCGCGCTCACGTCCAGGATGTGACCCCGCTGGCGACGCCGCGCCGCACGGAACACGAGCGCCCGCTGCCGCAGCCGATTCCAGAACAGCGCCTGCGCGACGACCGGCAGACGCTCAAGGACAGCCTCAGCCCCGAATCACCGTGGGACGCCGGCCTCGAAACGGGCGAAGAACTGTGCCACCTGCGGAATGGCGTCGGCGAGCAGGCCCTGAGACGGCTGCGCCGCGGTCACTGGGTGATCCAGGACGAACTGGACCTCCATGGGCTCACCGTGGAGGAAGCGCGCCCGCTGCTCGGGGAATTCCTCAATCAATGCGCCCGCCGCGGCCTGCGCTGCGTGCGCATCATCCACGGCAAGGGCTTGCGTTCGCGCAACCGGGAACCGGTGCTCAAGCGCAGGGTCGCAGTCTGGCTGATCCAGCGGGAAGACGTGCTGGCCTTCTGCCAGGCGCGCAGCGCCGACGGCGGAGGCGGCGCGGTGGTAGTGCTGCTAAAGGGCGTGGCTCGCGGGTCGACTAGAGCGGCTCGATGACCTCGCCTTTGCCGGTCACCACCCACCAGCCACGAGTCACGGCAGCTAGATCGCTGCCTCGTCCGTCTCGCCGGTGCGAATGCGGATGACCTGCTCGACGCTGGTGACGAAGATCTTGCCGTCGCCGATCTTGCCGGTGCGCGCCGCCTTGACGATGGCATCGATGGCGCCCTCGAGCAGCTTGTCGGGCACCACCACCTCGACTTTGACCTTGGGCAGAAAATCCACCACGTACTCGGCCCCCCGGTAAAGCTCGGTGTGGCCCTTCTGCCGGCCGAATCCCTTCACTTCCGTGACGGTCAGCCCGCTGACCCCTATCTCGGACAGCGCCTCCCGGACTTCGTCGAGCTTGAATGGCTTGAAGATGGCTTCGATTTTTCTCATTGGGTCCCTCCGCTGACCGGTCCCGCAAACCGCCTAAAGCATAGCACAGGCGCCTAATCGAACTGGTGACGGAATTTGTTGGTGATGGGAAAGCGCCAGTCCTTGCCAAAGCCGCGGGGGGTGATGCGGATGCCGATCGGGGATTGCCGCCGCTTGTACTCGCTCGCCCGGACGAGCCGCACTACCCGCTCGACATCGTCCCGGCTGTAGCCGTGGCCGATGATCTCCCCGGGGCTGATGTCGGCTTCGACGTAGGCCTCCATGATCGCGTCGAGTACGGCATAGGGGGGCAGCGTGTCCTGGTCCGTCTGGTTCTCGCGCAGTTCAGCGGACGGGGCCCGATCTATGACACGCTGCGGGATCACCCGCGAGATGCCGTTGCGATAATTCGCCAGGCGATAGACCATCATCTTGTTGATGTCCTTGAGCACGCCGAACCCGCCGGCCATGTCGCCGTAGAGCGTGGCGTAGCCCGTTCCCATCTCGCTCTTGTTCCCCGTCGTGAGCACGATCGCGCCGCTCTTGTTGGACAGCGCCATGAGCAGCGTGCCGCGGATGCGCGATTGCAGGTTCTCTTCGGCGGCATCCGGCGCCTTGCCCTTGAATTCCTGCGCCAGCGCCTTGATGAAAGCCTCGTAGATCGGCCTGATCGGTATCTCGCTGTACGACACGCCCAGCGCCTTCGCCTCGGCGCGGGCGTCCTCGAGGCTCATCGGCGCGGTGTACTGGGAGGGCATCATGATGGCCCGCACGCGGTCGGGGCCCAGCGCGTCCGCCGCCACGGCCAGCGTCAGCGCCGAATCCACGCCTCCCGACAGCCCGAGCAGCACCCCGGGAAATCCGTTCTTGCCGACGTAGTCGCGCACGCCGAGCTGCAGCGCCCGGTAGACCTCGGCCTCGGGCGAGAGCGGCGCGGCAATGTCGCCGGGCCGCGGCACGCCGTCCGTCAGCGTGACCATGCCCAGCGCCTCCTCGAACGATGGGAGCTGGTGGGTCAGGCTACCCGTGCCGTCGAGCACGAAAGAACCCCCGTCGAACACCAGCTCATCCTGGCCGCCCACCAGGTTCACGTAGACCAGCGACAGGCCGGTTTCCGCCGCGCGTTCGCGCATCACGTCCTGGCGTACGCGAAGCTTCCCCACGTGGTAGGGAGAAGCGTTGAGCACCAGCAGGACCGTGGCGCCCGCAGCGCGCGCCGCACGCGGCGCTTCCGCATTCCACGAGTCTGCGCAGATATTGATGCCGACGCGATCCTCCGCGGCAGCGTGCGGGCGGGCGGTAGCCGGCCCCTGCGCTCCCCACGCATCCTCGCAGATATTGAGCCCGAAGTTGACGCCGTTCACCCCGTAGACGCACGCTCCGCTGCCCGGCGTGAAGTAGCGCTCTTCGTCGAACACCGTGTAATTGGGCAACCGCTGCTTGTCATAGGTGCCGACGATCTTTCCGTTCTGGATGATGGAAGTCGAGTTGTAGCGCTTGCCATCCGCCAGCCGCGGATGACCGACAACCAGCGTCACGTCGCGCACGCGGGCGGCCAGGTCCCGCATCGCCTGGTCGCACGCATCCAGGAAATCGGCGCGCAGCAGCAGGTCCTCGGGTGGATAGCCGCACAGCGCGAGCTCCGGCGTGACCATCAGGTCGGCGCCCTCGCGCCGCGCGCGCGCCGCGAAATCGGCGATGCGCGCGACGTTGCCGCTCAGGTCACCGACCGTCGCGTTCAATTGCGCGATTGCAATTTTCATGCTGCTAATATTAGCACCCGACGCTCCTATGAACGCGCAGACGACGATCGAAGTCGCCGATACTCTGTCCGGCGTTACGGCTGAGCAGTGGAACCGCCTCGCCGGGGCGGATCCGTTCCTCAGTCACGAGTACCTGTCCGCGCTGCACGAGACCGGCTGCGCCACCAGCGAGACCGGCTGGGCGCCGCAGTACCTGCTGCTGAAGTCGGGCGGCCGGCTCGCGGGCGCGATGCCGCTCTACCTGAAAGCGCACTCCTACGGCGAGTACGTGTTCGACTGGGCGTGGGCGGATGCGTACCACCGGCACGGCGTCGCCTACTATCCCAAGCTGCTCTGCGCCGTTCCCTTCACGCCGGTGACGGGCCCACGCGTGCTCGCCGAAAGCGACGAAGATCGCGACCGGCTCACCACGGCGGCGCTCGAGCTCGCACGCAAGCTGAAGGTCTCCTCGCTGCACTGCATCTTCCCGACGCGCGGTGAGGCGGAGCGCATGTGCGCCCTCGGCATGATGCCGCGCACCACCGTCCAGTTCCACTGGTCGAACCGGGACTACCGGAGCTTCGAGGATTTTCTCGCCGGATTCAGCCATGACAAGCGCAAGAAGGTGAAGCAGGAGCGGCGCAAGGTCGAAGCGGCCGGCATCCGCTACCGCTGGCTCGAGGGCGACGAGATACGCGAGCGGGAGTGGGCGTTTTTCCACCGTTGCTACCGTCAGACGTACCGGGAGCACGGCTCCTCGCCCTATCTCAACCTGGAATTCTTCTGCCGCATCGGGGCCAGGCTGCCACGGCACCTGGTGCTGATCGTTGCGGAGCGTGACGGCGCGCCCGTCGCCGCCTCGCTCAACGTGCGCGACGCCGGCAGGCTGTGCGGCCGCTACTGGGGCGCGCTCCAGCACCATGCCGCGCTGCATTTCGAGACCTGCTACTACCAGGGAATCGAATATTGCATCGCCCGCGGCATCGCGACGTTCGAGGGTGGCTCGCGCGGCGAGCACAAGCTCGCCCGCGGCTTGATGCCGGTCGAGATCCTGTCGGCGCACTGGCTCGCGCACCCGGAGTTCGCCGCCGCGGTGGGCCAGTTCCTCGAGCGCGAAGCGCTGGGCATCGATCGCTACGTCGACGAGCTTGCCGAGCGCAGCCCGTTCAAGCGCCAGACGGCACTCACACCCAAGTAGCCCCAGCCGGGATCGCGCGCGTTGAGCGGCACGAAGTGTCCGCTCCAACGCGCGCAGTTAAACGGGAGCTTCGCTTCCCGCTTTAATTCTAGTTGAGCTGTATGCGCTCTCCCCACGGCACCTTTCCTCGCCCCTTCACCAGCCAGATCACCGGGAATCCCGGCGCATGCGGCGGAAATTCCCCCCGGGCGTCGGTGAAGTAAAGCAGCAAGTCCGGCCGGCGGTGCCCCGCCGCGATCCAGTCAAAGACCGGCGCGAAGCGGGTGCCGCCCCCACCGCCCATTTCCCGCGGCAGCGCGAGAGTCTCCCATGGCTGGAATTCCCAGGGTCCGCGCGGGTCGAGCCGCTCGTCGCACGCATGCAGCGTAACGCGCGCCCGGATCTGGCCCTTGAGCGCGTCGATCTCGGAAGCGAATTGCGCGAGCTCCTCGGTCCCGATCGAGCCGCTCGTGTCGAGAACCACGCATAGCTCCACCTGGTCGCTGGCCAGGCGTGGCAGCAGCGCGTCACCTTCGCGCCGCGACGGCCGCTGAAAGCTGTAGTCGTCCCGCGCCGCGCTCATGAGGTAGCGCGCCAGCAAGACGCGCCACGGAAGCTGCGGTTGAACCAGGCCGTCCACCAGGCGCAGCCAGGAGTCGGCGAGCTTGCCGGCGGCGCGGGCCTGCTGCGCGGCGGACACCAGGCGGCTTTTCCAGCGCCGCGCAAGATCGGCCGGCTCGGTTTGCGGCAGCGGCACGCTCGCGCGCCCTGCCCCATGCCGTTCTTCGTTTCCTGCGTCGTCCCACGCATCCGGGCGCATGCCGTCGGCCTGCCTGTCCGCGCCGCCCCGCCCTTCGCCGTGCGCGTGATCCGCCTTCCCGCGCGACCGGCCGGGAACCGCGCGCTCGCCGATGAGGGGGTCGTCGAACAGGTGGCGGTCGAGCGTTCGCTCCGGCGTATCGGGCGGAACCAGGGGATAGATTTCCTCGGCGGAAAGTCCGTGGAAGTCCGGATTCGCGAGCGCCCCCGCCAACGGCTTCAACCCGTCGGCCTGCAGTAGTAGGTTCGCCGCGTGATCGCAGGCGACGTCCCAGCGGCGGCGGGCGCGATGCTGCCGCCGCGCGAAATGCCCGAGCGCGCAGTGCACCGCCTCGTGCGCCAGCACAAATTGCGCCTCGGCGAGCGTCAGGCCGGCGATGAAATCAGGGTTGTAGTAGAAGGCGCGCGCATCGGTGGCAGTGGTTTCGCACCAGGCAGCATCGGCCGCGCGCAGCGGCAGGTGCATGACCAGCGCGCCGATGAACGGGCGCTCCAGGATCAGGCGCGTGCGCGCCGCCCGCAGCTTGGTTTCGACCGCAGCGACGTCCATCCTAGCCGGCGGACGGAAGCTTCATGTCGTAGAGCATCAAGTCGGTGATGCTCGCGGCCCATTCGCCGAACTCCGGGACGGCGAACAGCGGCTTGCCGATCGAGCGGTGCAGGTCCGTCACCAGCATCACCCCCATCTCGCGCTGCGGGAAGCACTTGGCGTACTTGAGAATGTTGCCGTACACCACTGGCGCATGGGCGTGCTCGCGCGCCTGGACGGCCCGCCGCACGAGGGCGGAGGCCACGCCGTACTGCAGATCGATGCCGCGCGGCACCTGCGCGCTCTCCCCTCGCAGGATGGCGTCGACGTCGGGCAGCTCGTTCATGTTGTCGACGAAGGCGGTGAACTCCACGCCGGCGGCCGCGCCGACGCACGCCTGGACCGCCTCGGCCAGCAGCTCGGGCGCATCGCCGAACTTGGCGAGCGCGCGGTGCGCGTATTCCCACGAGCGCGGGCTGGGAAAAGCGACGGGGTTGTGGGCAGGGTCGTAATCGAACAGCAGATCCGGCCGGAAGCGCAAGAACGCAATGACGCGATGGTCGATGGCAGACGCATGCGCCCACGCGATCCAGTCGTCGAGGTGCGGCTCGATCTCGTAGTGGGTAAAGCGGTTGGCAAGCGGCGTGGGCATGACATAGGTAACGCCGCGATCGCCGTAGCGGTTGCCCGCGGCGAAGATCGCCCAGCCCCCGGGAGCGCGATACTCACCGAGGCGGCGGTCGAGGATCAGCTGGTACGCCGCCGCGGTCACGGTGGGAGGCGCCGACGTGATCTCGTCGAGGAATAGAATGCCGCGCGCCCCGTGGCGCTTCGCGTCCGGCAGCAGGGCGGGAACCGACCACTCCACGCGGTCGCCGTTGCGAAACGGGATGCCGCGCAGGTCCGTCGGCTCCATCTGCGACAGCCTGATATCGATCAAAGACACCCCGTGCGCCCGCGCGATGCCGCCGATGATCTGCGACTTGCCGACTCCGGGCGGGCCCCACAGCATCACGGGCGTGTGCGCGCCCGCCGCCGCGCTCTGGAATTCGCGGTCGAGGATCTGCAGGACGTGCGACGGTCGCATGGCGGCAGCTGGCGGATCGGCGCGCTGGGCGCTCAAATGTTACCGTATAGTCATTCTTCGAATACACCGCCCGCCATGAAGTTCTGCAGCAACTGCGGCGCCCCGGTCGATCTGCGCGTCCCGCCCGGCGATACGCTGCAACGCCACGTCTGCGACGCCTGCCATACCATCCACTACCAGAATCCGCGCCTCGTAGTGGGCTGCATCGCCGAGTGGGAGGACCGTATCCTCTTGTGCCGGCGCGGCATCGAGCCGCGCCACGGGCTGTGGACGGTGCCGGCCGGCTACATGGAAAACGGGGAGACCACCTTCGAGGGAGCGGCGCGCGAAACGCTGGAGGAGGCCCGTGCCCGGGTGGAGATGGGCCCGCTTTACGCGCTCTACAACATCCCGCACATCAACCAGGTCTACATGCTGTTTCGGGCACGCCTGCTGCACGAAGACGTGGCGCCCGGCCTCGAGACGCTGGAGGTCCGGCTGTTTGCCGAAGCGGAGATCCCGTGGGATGACATCGCCTTCGCCACGGTGCGCAACACGCTGCGCCACTACTACGACGACCGGCGCAACGGCGCCTATCAATTCCACATGGGCACGATCGAACGGCCGACGAAGAAAGCGTAGCGCCCGGGGAGTATGATGCCGCCATGTTGCTGACCGCCGCGCGCATTTTGCTGCTCTGCGCAGCCGCCCTCGCCGCCTTGCCGGTTTTCGCGCAGCTGTATCGCTGGACCGACGAGAAGGGTGTCATCCACTACTCCGACAAGGCTCCGGAAAAGGGCGGCGCCAAGGCGGTCGAGGTCAAGATCAACTCCTATTCCGGCCCCGCGACCGTTTCGTCGACAGGCGCGCCGGCCGGCGGCGCCGCGAAGCCGAAAGTGAAGATGCTGGCGACGGCCTGGTGCGGTTACTGCGCGCGCGCCCGCGCGTATCTGAATTCCCGGGGCATCCCGTTCGAAGAGCTCGACGTCGAGAAGTCGGCGCAGGGCAAGCAGGAGTACCGCGACCTCAAGGGCCGCGGCGTGCCCATCATTCTCGTCGGCAACCAGCGCATGAACGGCTACGACCAGGCGCGGCTGGAGAGCATGCTGCGCGCGGCAGG
>DATFVY010000097.1:0-3206 GCA_035259925.1 Burkholderiales bacterium | reverse complement strand
TTCCACGCGGCGCACCTCCTCCTCGGTCAGCGTCGCGGGGCCGCCCTTCAGATGCGTCCATTCGACCTCGACTTCCTTGCGGAAGCGCTCCGGCGTGCGCTCCTTGACCAGGATCTTGATGCGCGCCTTGTGGATGTTGTCACGCCGGCCGTAGCGGTTATAGACGCGCAGTACCGCCTCGAGGTAGGTGAAGAGATGCTGCCACGGCAGGAATTCCTGGAACACGTGGCCGATGAGCGGCGTGCGCCCCATGCCGCCGCCCACGCTCACCCGGAATCCGATACTGCCCGAGGCATCGCGCAGCGCCTGCAGCCCGATGTCGTGCAGGAAGATCGCCGCGCGGTCGGCTTCCGCGCCGTTCACCGCGATCTTGAACTTGCGCGGCAGGAAGGAAAATTCCGGGTGGAACGTCGACCACTGGCGCAGCAGCTCGCACCAGACCAGCGGATCCACGATCTCGTCGGGCGCGATACCGGCGAAATGGTCAGTCGTAATGTTGCGAAAGGAATTGCCGCTGGTCTGAATGGCGTGCATCTGCACCTTGGCGAGTTCCGCCAGGATGTCGGGCACGTCTTCCAGCCGAGGCCAGTTGAACTGGATGTTCTGCCGCGTGCTGAAATGGCCGTAACCGCGGTCCCAGGTGCGCGCTATGTTCGCTAGCGTACGGAGTTGACGCGACGACAGCAGCCCGTAAGGGATCGCCACCCGCAGCATCGGCGCATAACGCTGAATATAAAGGCCGTTGCGCAGCCGCAGCGGGCGGAAATCGTCCTCCGACAGCCTGCCGGCCAGGAAGCGCCGGGTCTGGTCCCTGAACTGGGCGACCCGTTCGTCCACTAACCTCTGGTCAATTTCGTCGTACTGATACATCTTGGGGGATATGTGTCACAACCGCTTGTTGCCATACTAGCGATGCTCTATTATATTGCAAAAGAATATTGCGTTAGACCGTAATAACATAGCATTATTTGGGACGGTAAGTATATGAAACTACAGCAATTAAGATACTTACAGGAGGTGGCCCGCTGCGGCTTGAATCTGTCCGAGGCCGCGGAGTCTCTCCACACGTCACAGCCTGGAATAAGCAAACAAATCAGGCAGTTAGAGGACGAGCTCGGTGTGGATATCCTGATCCGGCATGGCAAGCGCGTCGTCGACGTGACCGAGCCCGGCCGGGTGATCCTGGGCATCGCGGAGCGCATGCTGCAAGACGCCGAGAACCTCAAGCAAGTGGCGCGGGAGTTCGGGACTGAAGGCGTCGGGTCGATGGGGATAGCGACCACTCACACCCAGGCGCGCTATGCCCTGCCCCCGGTCGTGGCCCGCTTCAGCCAGCGCTACCCGAAGGTGCGATTGTCGATGCGGCAGGGCAGCCCGCAGCAGATCGCGGAGCTGGTCAAGACGGGAGAGGCCGACATCGCGATCGTCACCGAAGCGGCGGAGCTCTATGACGGCCTGGTGCTGCTGCCGTGCTTCCAGTGGAACCGGTGCGTGATCACGCCGCTCAAGCACCCGCTGCTGAAGGAGAAGCAGCTCACGCTCGAAGCGATCGCCCGCTACCCGATAGTGACCTACGATTTCGCGTTCACCGGGGACTCGCCGATCAAGCGTGCCTTTGACAACCGCGGGATAACCCCCAACGTCGTGCTGACGGCGATCGACGCGGATGTGATAAAGGCCTACGTCGAGATGGGCCTGGGGGTAGGCATACTGGCCAAGATGGCCTTCGATCCCGCCCGCGATCTCGGGCTGAGACTGATCGACGCGAGTCACCTCTTCGAGCCGAGCATGACTCGCATCGCCGTGCGGCCGAACGCCTACCTGCGCGGCTTCGTCTACGAGTTCATCGAGCTGTTCGCGCCGCACCTGAAGCGCGCCGTGGTCGACGCCACGCTCAAGGGCCAGGGCTCGACCTACGAGCTCTAGGAAGGCCGGCTGCGCAGCCCGCCTACTGGGATTGCGTAGAGGGAAGGCGGGGCAGCAGCTCCGCGATGCGGCCGACGACGAGCTCGTCGCCCCAGTTGATCTCGCCGACCAGGCTGTAGCGTATCCGGCCGTCCGCCCCGATGACGAAGCTCGCGGGCAGGATGCGGGCGCTCCAAGCCTTCGCCACCTTGCGCTCCGGGTCGAGCAGCACCGGGAAATCCACCTTCACTTCGGTCAGGAACTTCCTGATCCGTGATTCGGGCTCGTCGAGGTTGACGGCCAGCACGACGAAGGGACGCCCGGCGAGCTTGCGCTTGAGCTCCTGGATGGAAGGCATCTCGTCCCGGCAGGGCCCGCACCACGTCGCCCAGAAATTGACGAGCACCACCTTGCTGCGGTAGTCGGCGAGGCGATGGACGCGATTGTCGAGGTCTGTCAGCTCCAGCGACGGAGCGGGTCCACCCGTCCACGGCTTGAGATCCGCGGCGCGCAGGTTCGCCGCGGCGAATCCCAGCATGCAGATCACCGCGACCCGAAGGATCGGGAGCGTCATTGCGTATGAATGCGTTGGGGCTCGAAAACTGCTAAGAACACCGGGAAGCCATCAGGCATTCCCCATCTTACCGGAACTCCCGTCATTCCGCCGCGCGCTTCGAGAAATCGCCCAGGCGGAAACCCAGCAGCCACAAGGCTGCGAAGTACGTTGCCGCGCCCAGCAGCACCAGCCCCGTCAGGTGGCTGACACGCGCGGCGGCGTCCATCGCGAGCCAGGCGCGATCGCTGCCGGATGCGATCCAGAGCACGGCCGCCATGGCCCAAACAGCGATGGCAAGCTTGAACAGGAAAACGGGCCAGCCTGCCTGCGCCTGGTAGATGTCGCGCCGTATGAGTGTCCGCAGGAGCAGAGCGGCATTGATGCAGGCGCCCAACCCGATCGCCAGGGCAAGGCCCGCATGCTGGAGCGGCCAGATGAACGCGAAGTTCATGAGCTGGGTGAGACCCAGCGTCACCAGCGCAATCCGCACCGGCGTCCGTATGTCCTGGCGCGCGTAGAAACCAGGCGCGAGCACTTTTACCATGACAAGGCCGACCAGGCCGGCGCTGTAGGCAACCACGGCGCGCCGCGTTGCGTACACGTCTTCGGCGCTGAAGGCGCCGTAGTGGAACAACGTGGTGACCAGCGGGACGGCGAGGAGGGCCAGGGCCACCGCGGCCGGCGCCGCGAGCAGCAGCGTCAAGCGCAGCCCCCAATCGAGCAACCCGGAATACGCCTGCGTCGA
>DATFVY010000096.1:0-2510 GCA_035259925.1 Burkholderiales bacterium | reverse complement strand
TTTCCTGCTCGGTTTCGGCCTTCCCGCGCGCGCCGAGGTCCGTGACACGCTCACGACCGACGCGCCGTTCGCGCCGAACGCCTTCCTGCGCATCGATCGCGCGGGCAAGGTGACGTTCGTGATGCCCATGATCGAAATGGGTCAAGGGACTTACACGTCGCTGCCAATGCTCATCGCCGAGGAGCTCGAGGTTGATGTCCGCGAGGTGGCGATCGAGCACTCGCCGCCCGACGACAAGGTTTATGTGAATCCGCTTATTGGCATCCAGATGACGGGCGCCTCGACCGCCGTTCGCAGCATGTACGTCCCGCTGCGCCACGCGGGCGCGACTGCGCGCGTCATGCTGGTGACGGCAGCCGCGCAACAGTGGAAGGTCGATCCGTCCACCTGCCGTGCCGTACAGGGAGCAGTCGTGCACGCGCCAACGGGCCGCAAGCTGGGCTATGGGGCGCTCGCGGACGCCGCGGCGAAGCTGCCGGTGCCCGAGAAAGTGGTGCTCAAGGAGCCCGGCCAATTCAAGCTGGTCGGGAAGCCGCACCGGCGTCTCGACACGTCCGGCAAGGTGAATGGCAGCGCGAGGTTCGGGATCGATACTCGACTGCCGGGAATGAAGTTCGCCGTGGTGGCGCAATCACCCACCTTCGGCGGCAAGCTCGTCTCGGTGGACGAGGCGAAGGCGAAGGCCGTGCGCGGCGTGAGCCAGGTCGTGCGGCTCGACGACGCGGTGGCGATCGTCGGCGCCCACACGTTCGCGGCGAAGCAAGGCCTCGCCGCCGCCGCTCCGCATTGGGACCCCGGACCGAACGCCAAGCTCTCCACGGCCGACCTCTCTGCGCAGCTGGCCCGCGCCTCGGAAAAGCCGGGCGCGGTCGCTCGCCACGACGGCGATGCGGGCGCGGCGATCGCGGGCGCTGCTCGCAGGATCGACGCGATCTACGAGCAGCCTTTTCTCGCGCACGCCACCATGGAGCCGATGAACTGCACCGTGCACCGGACCAAGGAACGCTGCGACATCTGGGTCGGCACGCAGGTTCCCGGCCTGACACAGGCCGCAGTCATGAAGCTCACCGGGCTGGGCCGCGAGCAGGTCCGCATCCACAATCATTTGCTGGGCGGCGGATTCGGCCGCCGCCTCGATTACGACGGCACAGTGCGGGCCGTCGAGGTCGCGCAGCAGGTGGACGGGCCGGTCCAGGTGATATGGACACGCGAGGAAGATATCCAGCACGACATGTACCGCCCGCACTACTACGACCGGATCAGCGCAGGCGTGAATGCACAGGGCAGACCCGTCGGCTGGTCGCATCGCATCACCGGCTCGTCCATCATCGCGCGCTACCTCGGCCCGGCAGCGATGAAAAACGGCGTCGATGGTGACGCGGTTGAGGCATCGGAGAATCAGCCCTACGACGTGGGCGCCATTCATGTTGATTATGTCCGGCAGGAGCCGCCTGCCGGGATCCACACGTCCTGGTGGCGCGGCGTTGGAGTAACTCGCGGAACCTTCGTGGTCGAAAGCTTCATAGACGAACTCGCCGTCAGCGCGAAGCAGGATCCGCTCGCCTACCGCATCGCCTTGCTCGACAAGAACCCGCGCGCGAGGAACGTCCTGCAGCTCGCCGCGGAGCGGTCCGGATGGGGCAAGCCGCTGCCTGCCGGACAGGGTCGCGGGATCGCGCTCTGCACCGGTTTCGGCAGCTTCGTCGCGCAAGTAGTGCAGGTCCGCGTGGCCAAGGGTGGGGCAGTCACGCCAACGCGTGCCTGGTGCGTCGTCGATTGCGGCATCGCGGTCAACCCCGACACCATCACCGCCCAGATGGAAAGCGGCATCATATTCGGGCTCTCGGGCGCGTTGTACGGGGAGATCACCATCAAGGATGGCCGCGTAGAGCAAACCAACTTCGGCGACTACCGTGTGATGCGCTTCAACGAGGCACCGCGGATCAATGTGCACCTGGTCAAGAGCACGGAAGCGCCGGGTGGTATCGGTGAGCCGGGCACCTCGTGCGTGATGCCGGCGCTGACCAATGCGATCTTCGCAGCAACGGGCAAGCGCATTCGCAAATTGCCGGTGGGCGACCAGGCACGAGCGGCGTGGCGGCCAGGAAAATGACGCAGCCAAGCTTCGACGCCATCATCGTCGGCACCGGCCAGGCCGGCCCGTCCCTCGCTGCGCGACTGGCCGGCGCGGGCTGGAAAGTCGCCGTGGTCGAGAAGCACAAGTTCGGAGGCACCTGCGTCAACAACGGCTGCACCCCGACGAAGGCGATGGTCGCGAGCGCATACGCCGCGCATGTGGCGAAGCGCGCCGCCGACTACGGCGTGGCCCTGGACGCCGTGCCGCACATCGACATGAAGCGCGTCAAGTCGCGCAAGGATGAAATCGTCCACAGGTCCAGCAGCGGCGTCGAGAAATGGCTGGAGGGGCTGAAGGGCGTAACGGTCTGCCGCGGACACGCGCGTTTTGCCAGTCGCTCGGAAATCCAGGTCGGCTCGCAGGTCCTGCGGGC
>DATFVY010000095.1:0-2459 GCA_035259925.1 Burkholderiales bacterium | reverse complement strand
CTCTCCTCTGGCAACTACGGCCGGCGCCATAGCTGCGGCAGCGCTATCTTCAGGTAGTACGCCATTGAGATCAGCGTCAAGGCCGCGGCGATCCAGATCAGCCATGTGCCGACCTGCTGCGGATCGAACGCCCCCAGGCGGTCGTGGTAGAGCAGGAGCGGGATCGCGAGCATTTGCGAGGCGGTCTTGATCTTGCCGACGAACGCCACGGCCAGGCCCTTTGCCGTGCTGGTGCCGGCCATCCATTCCCGCAGGGCCGAGATCGCGATCTCGCGCCCGATGATGATGAGGGCGATGATCGCATCGACCCGCTCGAGCTGGACCAGAGTGATCAGAGCCGCCGCCACCATCAGCTTGTCGGCCACCGGATCCAGAAACGCGCCGAATGCGGAGGTCTGGTTGAGCTTGCGCGCGAGCCAGCCGTCGAGCCAGTCGGTGATCGCGGCGGCCGTGAAAATAATGGTCGCCACCAGGTTCTGATTGGGGCCCGATACCCAGCTCTTCTCGAAATAGAAAATGCCGACGAAGAGCGGTATCAGGACGATCCGCAGCCAGGTCAGGAGAATGGGCAGATTGAGTGGCATCAGTGCAGCTCGTTGTGGATCTTCTCCGCCAGTGTACGGCCTATTCCCTCCACCTGCGCAAGATCGTCGACGCTGGCGGCGAGCAGGCCGCGCAGTCCGCCGAAGCGCGCGAGCAGCTTCTGGCGGCGGCGCGCGCCGACACCCGCGATGCTCTCCAGCGGAGAACTGCTGCGTGCCTTGGCGCGGCGCGCGCGATGCCCCTGGATCGCGAAGCGATGCGCTTCGTCGCGTATCTGCTGGATCAGGTGCAGTGCCGGGTGGTCCGGCGCCAGCGTGATGGCGTCGCGCCGGCCCGCCCGGAACAGCTGCTCGAGCCCCGGGCGGCGCTCCTCGCCCTTGGCAACGGCGACCACGGCGACATCGTGCAGGCCGTGGTCCGCGAACACCTCGGTCGCCACGCCAAGCTGGCCCTTGCCGCCGTCGATCAGGACGAGGTCGGGAACCCTGCCCTCGCCCGCCACGACCTTGCGGTAGCGGCGCGACAGCACTTCCCGTAACGCCGCGTAATCATCGCCCGGTGTGATGGCGGCGCGATGATCGGCGCCTTGCGTCCGTTCGATCGCGCCGGGGTCAAACGGCGGCTTGCCGTCCGCTTTGACCGATATGTTGAAGCGGCGGTACTCGCCTTTCTGCATGGCCGACCGGTCGTAGACGACGCAGGAGGCGACCGTCGCCTCGCCCATGGTGTGGCTGATATCGAAGCACTCGATGCGTTGCGCGGTTTCCGGCAAGTCGAGCGCCTGCTGCAGGGCGCCAAGGCGTTTCTCCTGGGTTGCCTGCATGCCCAGTGCCTGTGCCGCCGCCAGGAGCGCGTTCTTCTCCGCCATCTCCAGCCACGCCTTGCGCGGACCGGACGGTGCCGTCAGCAGCTTTACCTTGTGCGTTGCGCGCGCCGCCAGCAGGTGCTCGACCGGCTCGGCGGCTATCTTCGCCCCCGCCACGATCACCGGCGGAGGACTGTGCTGCACGTAATGCTGAGCCACGAACGCTTCCAGCACCTGCTCGGGGCTGGAATCGGCTGCGTTGCGCGGAAAAAAGTTCCGGTCGCCGACATGACGCCCGCCGCGAATCATCGCGAGGTTGACGCACACGACGCCGGCGTCCTGCGCGAACGCGATGACATCCGTGTCATCCCCCTGCCCGCTCACGAACTGCTTTTGCAGGACCTTGCGCAGCGCCGCGATCTGGTCGCGCAGCACGGCCGCGTCTTCGTAGCGCGTCTGCGCGGAGGCCTCCTCCATGCGCGCCACGAGCCGATCCACCACTTCGTCCTGCTTCCCCGACAGGAACAGCACCGCGTTCGCGACGTCTTCGGCATAGCTCGCCTCGTCGACGAGCCGCACGCAGGGAGCGGTGCAGCGCCTGATCTGGTGCAGCAGGCACGGCCGCGACCGGTTGCTGAACACCGTATCCTGGCAGGTGCGGATGCGAAACGCCTTCTGCAGGAGCTGTATGCTTTCGCGCACCGCGCCCGCGTTGGGAAAGGGCCCGAAATAGCGATTGCGCTCGTCGAGCCCGCCGCGATGGAACCCCAGGCGCGGATAACGCTGCCCCGACAGCATCAGGAACGGATAGGTCTTGTCGTCCCGGAAGACGATGTTGTAGCGGGGCGCCAGGCTCTTGATGAGATTGCTCTCGAGCAGCAGCGCCTCCCCTTCGGAATGGGTCACCGTGGTTTCCACCGCCGCCACCTGGCCGAGCATCAACTGGATGCGGGGACCCAGGCCGCCGGGCTTCTGGAAATACGACGCGACACGCTTTCTGAGATCCAGGGCCTTGCCGACGTACAGCACCTCGCCCGCCTGGTTCAGCATGCGATACACGCCCGGCAGGTGCGGCAGGCCGGCGACGACGGCTGCTGGATCGAACGTGGAA
>DATFVY010000094.1:0-7819 GCA_035259925.1 Burkholderiales bacterium | reverse complement strand
GCGGGGTTGTCGCGCGGCCAGTCGAGCGTGGAGAAGGGCCACAGGGCGGAGGAGAACCAGGTGTCGAGCACGTCCTCGTCCTGTTTCAGGTCCGACGGGGTCACCTTCGCGCCGCTCTTCACGCGTCCCATCATCGCCTGCCGGTGCTTCGCCTGGGCCTCCTGCTTGTTGCGTCCGACGAAGACGCCGCCTTCGCTGTCATACCAGGCCGGGATGCGGTGGCCCCACCACAGCTGTCGCGAGATGCACCAGTCCTGGATGTGGGTGAGCCAGTCGTTGTAGGTCGCGGTCCAGTTCTCCGGCACGAAGCGGATGTCGCCGCGCGTCACCGCATCCAGGCCTGCCCTGGCGAGGGACTCCATCTTCACGAACCACTGGTCGGTGAGCATGGGCTCCACCACCGCCCCGGTGCGCCCGCAGCGCGGCACCTTGAGGCGGTGCTTCTTCACTTCCACGATCAGGCCCTGGTCCTTCAGGTCGGCGAGCACTTTCTCCCTTGCCACGTAGCGATCGAGCCCGCGGTATGCGGCGGGGACGTTGTTGTTGGTGCGCGCCTCCAGCGTGAAGATGTTCAGCGGCACGAGCATGTGGCGCTGCGCCACCTGGTAGTCGTTGAAATCGTGCGCCGGGGTGATCTTCACGCAGCCCGTGCCGAACTCGGGATCCACGTAGGAGTCGGCGATCACCGGAATCCTGCGGCCGGTGAGCGGGAGCAGGACCAGCTCGCCGATGTATTTCCTGTAGCGGGCATCGTCGGGATGCACCGCGACCGCGACATCACCCAGCATGGTCTCGGGTCGGGTCGTCGCCACGTTCAGGAAAGTTGCGCCGGACGCCAGCGGGTAGCGGATGATCCAGAGGTTGCCGTCCTCCTCCTCGGACTCGACCTCGAGATCGGAAACCGCGCTTTTCAGCACCGGATCCCAGTTGACCAGGCGCTTGCCGCGGTAGATCAAACCCTGCTCGTGCAGCCGCACGAACGCCTCGGTCACCACCGCGGACAGGCCCTCGTCCATGGTAAAGCGCTCGCGGCTCCAGTCGCACGAGGCACCCAGGCGGCGCATCTGCCGTGTGATGGTCGAGCCCGACTCCTGCTTCCATTTCCAGACGCGCTCGACGAACGCTTCGCGCCCGATCGCCTGACGCGAGCTGCCTTCCTGCTCGATCTGGCGCTCGACCACGATCTGCGTCGCGATGCCGGCGTGGTCGGTGCCCGGCTGCCACAGCGTGCTGAAGCCGCGCATGCGGTGGTAGCGTGTCAACGCGTCCATCAGGGTGTGCTGGAAAGCGTGTCCCATGTGCAGCGTGCCCGTAACGTTGGGCGGCGGCAGCAGGATGCAGTAGCGCTCGGGATTGGATTCGTCGAGGCCGGCCCGGAAATAGCCCGCCTTTTCCCAGGCGCCGTAGCACAGGCTCTCGATCGCCGCCGGCTCGAAGCTCTTGGCGAGTGTCATGGCTGACGACGACGGCTCGGGAAAAGCCGGCATTGTAGCGGAGGCACCGGGCGCCAGCGCCGCCTTGACATCGACCGCCATGCGCAGGTTCTTGATCTGGGTACGCAGCGAGTCCTCGATCGAGGCGCGCACCATGCCGTCTATGTCCGACTTGAGATCGCCGCTGATCCTGGCGAGCGCGGCGTCGAGCAGGGCGCCCACGTCGGGCATGATCCGGTCGTGCATCAACTGCGCGATTTTCTGGTCGAGCTCGCGTCTCAGCTTGAGATAGACGCTGTGTTCCAGGTTCTGCGCCTGCACGCGCGAGATGACTTCGCCGCGCGCCGGCGTGACGGCGGGCAGGCGCTCCGCGGGGATGATCTCGGTCAGCGTCGGGATTTCGGTGTCCGCCGCCTGCTGCGCGGCGGGCTCCACGAGCGTCGGAATGTCGCCGGCGGCGGGCTTCGCCGCGCCGCGGTGGCGCGCGAGCAGGGCGTCGGCCCGCTCCAGCACGGCATCGTTTTCGTCCTTGCGGTCGGGTTGATCGGCCACTATTGCTCGCCGGTTTTGCTGAGATCGTGGGTGCGGATCTCGTAGCCGCGGTCGCGATAGTGGCGGAACCGTTCGCGCGCTTGCGAGCGGTCCTCGTCGTCGCGGCTCACGATCTCGATCAGCCGCTGGAAGCGCGTGAAGCAGGGCTGCCACTCCGCGCGCAGGTTGAGCAGCACCTCCTCGTGCAGGAAGCGCTCGCCTCGCCAGTCGACGATCACCGGCGTGTCGGATGCGAGCGGGTCGTCGGGAGCGCAATGCGGCACGAACCCGATCGCGGGCGTGGTCCACAGCAGGCGGTCGAAACGCTGCGCCGTGTCCGGGTCCGGCAGGAGCACGGTCACCCTCAGACCGCGCGCGTGGGCCTTGCCGGCAAGCCTGCACGCCGTCGCGAGCTTGTTCTCGACGTGGGTGTAGAAGTCGATCTGCGTCATTTCAGTTGTTCGTTCCTCGTTGCTTGTTCCTCGTCGCGCTGCGGTTTGCCGGCAACGGGAAACGAGAAACGAATCACTTCTTCTTCACCCGATTGATCAGGAACTGGGTCAGCAGCGGCACCGGGCGGCCGGTCGCGCCTTTCTCCCGTCCGCTTTTCCAGGCCGTGCCGGCGATGTCGAGGTGGGCCCATCTGTATTTCCGGGTGAAGCGCGCGAGGAAGCACGCGGCGGTGACGGCCCCGGCGGGCCGCCCGCCGATGTTGGCGAAGTCGGCGAAGTTGCTCTTGAGCTGCTCCTGGTAGTCGTCGAGCAGCGGCATCTGCCACACGCGGTCGTACGCGGCGTCGCCCGCGGCGGACACTTCGCGCGCCAGGGCGTCATCGTTGGCGAAGAGCCCGCTCACGACGTGGCCGAGCGCGATCACGCAGGCGCCGGTGAGCGTGGCGATGTCGATCACCGCCGCCGGCTGGTAGCGCTCCACGTAGGTCAGCGCGTCGCACAGGATGAGCCGGCCCTCGGCGTCCGTATTGAGGATCTCGACGGTCTGGCCCGACAGGCTCTTCACGATGTCGCCGGGCCGGGTCGCACGGCCCCCCGGCATGTTCTCGGTGGTGGGGATGGCGCCGATCACGTTCACCGGCAAGCGCATCTCGCCCACCGCCTTCAGCGTGCCCAGTACCGACGCGGCCCCGCACATGTCGAATTTCATCTCGTCCATCTCGCCCGCGGGTTTCAGCGAGATGCCGCCGGTGTCGAAGGTGATGCCCTTGCCGACCAGCGCCACGGGCTTCGTCTTCGCCGGGCCGCCGCGGTACTCGAGCGTGATGAACTTGGGCGGCCGGGCGCTGCCCTGGGCGACCGAGAGCAGGGTGTGCATGCCGAGCCGTTCCATGTCCGCCCGCTCGAGCACGGTCACCTTCATGCGGTAGCGCTTGCCGAGCTGGCGTGCCTCGTCGGCGAGGTAGGCGGGCGTGCACACGTTGGGCGGCAGGTTGCCGAGGTCCTTGGCGAGCGCCATGCCTTGCGCGACGGCGAGACCCTGCTTGAGCGCCGTCGCGGCCTTGTCGTGCGCCGAACGCTCGACCCACAGCGCGACGCGCCGCAACGCCGGCGGCTCGTGGTCGTCCTTGCTCTTCATGCGGGTGAAGCGATAGGCGCTTTCCTGCGCGACCGTCACCGCCTGCGCCACCTTCCACGCCGCGTCGCGACGGCCGACCGGCAGCTCCGGCAAATGCAGCGAAGCTTCCTCGGCGCCGGTCGTGCCGAGCGCGCGCATCGCGGCTGCCACTGCCTCACGGTAGCGCTTGTCCCCGAATTCCTTTTCCTGCCCGAGCCCTACCAGCAGCACCCGCCCGGCGGGCCCAGCGTGCAGCAGCAGCGTCGTGCCGGGCTTGCCCTGCATATCGCCGCGGCGCAGGGCCTGGCTCAAGGAAGCTTTTGCCGCGCGGTCGACCGCGGCGGCCGCGGTGGAGAGCCGGCGCGGCTCGAACACGCCCACCACGGCGCAACCGTTGGCTGCCGTCTGCGGCGCGCCGGTTTTTATGCTAAATTCCACAACGACTCCGTATCGAGTTAGATCGCTGATTATCTTCGTATTATTGGCGAGAAGTCAAAAGCCGCGCTGGGCCAGATGATATTCCGCAACGCATTGTGGCGCGAGCTGGTGGCGACGGCGGCCGCGACGTTTCTTGTGCTGCTCGGCATCGTGATCACCATGGTGTTCGTGCGCCTGCTCGGGCAGGCGGCCAGCGGCGCCATCACCACCAGCGCCCTCGTCATTTTGCTGGGGTTCTCGACGATCAACTACCTGCCGATCCTGCTCTCGCTCACGCTTTTCGTTGCCGTGTTGATGACCCTCACGCGCAGCTACCGTGACTCCGAGATGGTGGTGTGGTTCTCGAGCGGCATGAGTCTCACGCAGTGGATACGCCCGGTGCTGGTGTTTGCCGTGCCGACCGTCACCATCATCGGGGTCCTGTCGTTGCTGCTTTCCCCGTGGGCGGTGTCCAACAGCGACGAGGTGCGCCGCCGCATGGACACCCGCGACGACGTGTCGGCGGTCTCGCCCGGCGTCTTTCGCGAGTCGCGCTACGCGCAGCGCGTGTATTTCGTCGAGGAAGTGCCCGGCGCCGACAATCTGGTTGCCAACGTGTTCGTCAGCTCGACGCAGCACGGCAAGCAGGGCGTGATGGTCGCCGCGCGCGGCTTCCAGGAGATCGCTTCCAACGGCGACCGCTTCCTGGTGCTGCTTGACGGCCGCCGCTACGAAGGCGAGCCGGGCGCCACCGAGTACAAGGTGTATGAGTTCGGGCGCTATGCCATGCGCATCGAGACCGTGGAATCGCGCACGCCAAGCGGGCCTGCCTCGAAAAAATCGATCCCGACCCAGGAGCTGCTCAACGACCCCGGGCCGGCCAACCTGGCGGAGTTGTCCTGGCGCGTGGGGCTGCCGGCGAGCGCGCTCATCCTGTCGCTGCTTGCCATTCCGCTGTCTTTCGTCAATCCGCGCGCCGGGCGCTCGATGAATCTCGTGCTGGCGCTGCTGATCTACATGACCTACAGCAACCTCCTGTCCGTCACGCAGGCCTACATCGCCCAATCGCGCATCCCGGCCGCCGCCGGGCTGGTGGGCGTGCATGCCGTGATGCTCCTGATCCTGCTCGCGCTGTTCTATCGCCGCCTGGTCGTGTTCTCCCTGTTCCGCCTCGTGCGATGAAAACGCTGCGCAACTATCTCGCGTCCGAGATCATAACGGCCACCGCGCTGGTGTTCTCGGCGCTCGTGCTGCTATTCGCGTTCTTCGACCTGATCGACCAGATCAAGGACCTCGGGCGCGGCAGCTACAACCTGCGCCGGATGCTGTTCTATGTTGCCCTGTCGGTGCCGGATCACGTCTATGTCCTGTTTCCCGTCGCTGCCCTGATCGGCACCCTGTTTGCGCTCGCGCACCTCGTCGCCGGCTCGGAATACACCGTCATGAGAACCTCCGGGGTGTCCCCGGCACGCTTCGCGGCTACGCTGGCGGGTATCGGGTTCCTGTTCGCCCTGGTTACCTTCGCGTTCGGCGAGTTCGTCGGTCCGCCGGCCCAGCAGCTGGCGCAGCGCGTGCGCTCCCAGGCCATTACCGGGGTGGTCGCCCAGGAATTCCGCTCGGGGCTGTGGATCAAGGACGACAAGAGCTTCATCAACGTGGTGGAAGTGCGGCCGGATTCCACGCTGAGGGGGGTGCGGATCTACGAGTTCGACGACAACGCCAAGCTCCTGTCGGTGAGCTATGCGCAGCGCGGCACCTACCGGGGCGACCGTCTCTGGATGCTGCAAAACGTCACCCAGACGCATTTCGAGGACATGCGCACAACAGTACGCGACATCGTCGAGGTGGAATGGCAATCCATCCTCGACCCCGCTCTGCTCAACGTGCTGCTGGTGAAGCCCGAGCAGATGTCGGCATGGAATCTTTATTCCTACTCGCAGCACCTCAAGGAGAACCGGCAGCGTGCGCTGCGCTACGAGATCGCGCTGTGGTCCAAGCTGACCTATCCCCTGGCGGTGCTGGTGATGATGGTGCTCGCGCTCCCGTTCGCGCACTTCCAGAGCCGGCAGGCGGGCGTCGGCGCCAAGATCTTCGCCGGCATCATGATCGGCATCCTGTTCTATTTCATGAACCGTCTGTTCGCCCATCTAGGCCTGCTCAATGACTGGCCCGCGTTCGCCAGCGCTACGGCGCCGACAGCGCTCTTTCTCGCAGCCGCGGTCGCGATGCTGTGGTGGCAGGAACGAAGATAGTTCCAGGTTCAAGGTTCCAGTTTTGACCTGGAACTTGAAACCTGGCGCTTGAAACCCCGGAACCTGGGTCAGCAGTTCACGATCTGCGTTCCGGCGAGGCGGTCGTGGAGAAACAGGCGCTCGCGATCGACGAGCGCCCAGAGAAAGCCGGCTCCCAGCAGCAGCGTACCGCAGAGCGCGAACAGGTAGCGCCGCGCTGCGCGCGCCCAGTCGAGCGGCGCGCCCTCGCGCGTGACGATGCGGATGCGCCAGGTCCTCATGGCCAGCGTCTGTCCGCCGTGGCGCCATTGCCACACGAAATAAAGCGCGGTGAGCGCAATCAGGTAGAGCTGAAACAGCGGGCGCGCGGCGATGCGATCCACCGCGCCTGCCATCAGCACGAAGGGCAGGGCGCCGGCGAGGAGCAGCGCGAGCAGCAGGAGCGTTTCGTAGCAGAGCGCCAGCCCGCGCCGCACCAGGTTCGCGGGACCCGTCGCGTCCGCCGCGCCGCCGCTACTGCCGAAGCGCATGGCGCAAGTGAGCGCGGGCCGTTATTGCGGATGGGTCGCCGAGTTTTCCGCCGTGGCCGGCCCGGCGGCAGGCTTGCCCGCCGCCGGCGCGCTGTCCGCCGTTGCCGTTGCGGATTCGGCGCCGTGGGGATCGGGCGGCGCCGGCGGGTCCGAGGGTGAGAAATGCGGCTGCTGGGCGAGCGACCGCTGGTAGCGTTGCCACTGCGCAGCGACTTCCCGGCGCTTTTCGGGCGGCAGTTTCTGCACCGCCTGGTACTTCTTGCGCGCCGCCTGCCTCTGCTCGGGCGTCAGCTTGACCCAGTCGGCCATCCGCTTCTGCAGCCGTTGCTGCTCCTCGGGCTTCATCTTCGGGTAGCGATCGGCAATGGTGACCCACTTCTTGCGCCGCGTTGCGTCGAGGTCCTTCCATTCCGGCTGGAGCGGCGCAAGAACTTTCTGCTGGGCGGGCGTGAGCTCCGCCCACTCGGGCCGGACGGGCTTTTTCGTGTCCGTCTTGCTTTGCGCGGCGGCCGCCGGGAAGGCGAGGCACAACGCGATGATCAGCGCGGCGAGCGCTTTAGCCATGAATCGAAGCCCTTGTCGAGATAGGCATTGATGGGCAGCTCGTCGGTAAGCAGGGCAATTTCAACGTCGGCGGAATCGCCATTGGGCGCGATGCTCTGCCAATAGGCCACGCCCGCCGTCGCGATCACCAACGCCGTGACGACGGCCGCGACGCTGGTCCCGAACACGTGTTGCCCCAGGAAGTCTCCCACGGGGCCCGCCACTCGCAGGCCGAACACGCGCACCGGTGCCTCCCGGTAACGGGCGAGCGCCGCCCTGCGCGCCGCCAGCAGGCGCTCACGGGTCCCGGCGTCGAGCTGATCCACGCCATCGTCCAGGCGCTGGATGATCCTGCGCGCCAATTGCTCCTGTTCCGGTTCGCTCACAGTTTTATCCCCTGTTTGCTCAGCATCACGGAAAGGGCGTGGGTTGCCCGAGAGCAGTGTGTCTTCACACTCCCTTCCGAGCAACCCATGATTTTCGCCACCGCCGCAACGTCCAGTTCCTCCCAGTAACGCAGCAGGAAAGCCTGGCGTTGACGCCCCGGCAGCCTTTCCAGCGCTTT
>DATFVY010000093.1:0-3458 GCA_035259925.1 Burkholderiales bacterium | reverse complement strand
GTTCGCGCCGGCAGGATGGCGAAAAGCAACAGCCAGCAGTATCGCGACGAAGTCGGCGGGCCGATCGCCATCCGCCTGCTCTTCGCGTTGGTCGTTCTTATTGCCGGTATTTTTGCCGCGCCGCCGGCAATTTCCCAGGCGGGCGATAGCAAGGTTGGAATCGTGGTGATGCACGGCAAGAGCGGATCGCCGGCGCGGCTCGTCTCGGAGCTGGCCTCGGCGCTCGATCGGGACGGGATCCTGGTCGCCAATCTGGAAATGCCCTGGTCCGGAAGGCGGCAATACGACGTCAATGTCAGCGCGGCCGAAGCGGAAGTCGACGCGGCGTTGAGCTCATTGCGCAGCAAGGGGGCGCAGAAGTTGTTCGTGGCCGGACACAGCCAGGGCGGCGTGTTCGCGCTCTATTACGGCAGCAAGCATCCAGTCAACGGGATCATTGCGATCGCGCCGGGTGGAGACCCGGACAGTCCGGTGTTTCGCGACAGGTTGGGGTCGACGATTGCGCTGGCGCGCAAGCTCGTCGCCGACGGAAAGGGCGAGGAAAAGGCAGAGTTGAGCGATTTCGAAGGTTCCAGGGGATTGTTCACCGTCAACGCTGCCCCCTCGGTTTACCTGACCTGGTTCGAGCCCGATGGCGCCATGAACCAGTTGCGGGCGATGCGAAGCATCGACCGGACCATTCCGGTCCTGTATATCGTCCCGACAAATGACTACCCGGGCCTGCTCCAGCTCAAGAATCTCTTTGGTTATCTCCCCAGGAACCCGCATACCAGGTTGTACGAGCCCAGGGCGAGTCATCGGGAAGCGCCATCCGCGTCGTCCAGGGAGATCGCCGCTTGGACCGCAGCCGTGGCGAAGGCCCAGTAACCCGGAGATTCCGTTTCTGTGACGCAGTGACGAAGTGGCGGTTCCGCGCGCAGCGCGGGGCCCATTACCCATCACCCATTACCCGTCACCGGGGATGGTGACTTTCAGGAAACCCCCTCCTCGGGTCCCGCTTCGCACTGTAGCTCGACGAGCCGGCGCGTGCACTCGGTGCAGAGCAGGCCCTGCGGCGGCTCTATCGTTTCCTCCTCGTAGTCCTGCGCGGGCCAGCCGCTGCAGTTTTGACAAAAATGCCAGGTCAGGCTGGCGTGGCTGTGCCTGAAAAGCATTTCCCTTCGACCCGGCTCGCGGCAACAAGGTTGCCGCGCCGGTTTTCCCCTAGAATTGGCGCCGAACGTGAAAGACGGGCGCGTTCACGAGCGACCATTCGCCATTCGCCATTCAGCAAGGGGAAAACCATGAGGAAAATCGCTGTGCTGGGTATCGTCGCTGCGCTGGCGGCGATCGTCGCCCTCTCCTTTCACGAATTCGCGAGGACCGCCGCCGCGCAGGCGCGCCCGGCGCGCGAGGTCCCGAAATTCCAGGTTGATCCGTCCTGGCCGAAGCTGCCCGCGAAGTGGGTCTGGGGCCAGGTCTCCAGCGTGGCGCTCGACGAGCGCGACCACGCGTGGATACTCCAGCGGCCGGGCACCATCAGGACGGACCAGAAGGGGATGGCCGCGCCGCCGGTGATGGAGTTCGACGCCTCCGGCAACTTCGTGCAGGGCTGGGGCGGGCCGGGCGAGGGCTACGACTGGCCGGAGGTCGAGCACGGCATCTACGTGGACCCGAAGGGGTTCGTCTGGATCGGCGGCAACGGCAAGACTGACCATGCGCTGCTCAAGTTCACCCGCGCCGGCAAGTTCGTCCTGCAGATCGGCCACAAGGGCCAGAGCAAGGGCAACAGCGACACGCGCAACGTGAACCAGGCCGCTGACACCTGGGTGCACGCGAAGACCAACGAGCTGTTCGTAGCCGACGGCTATGGCAACCGCCGTATCGTCGTTTTCGACGCGGACACCGGCGCGTTCAAGCGCATGTGGGGCGCTTTCGGCAAGCCCCCGGCCGACAGCGTGCCGCCGGCGCCCAAGGTCCCGGAGGCTTCACGCATTCCCGCGAAGGAGGAGACGGGGAACGGGCCGGATCACTTCGTCCTGCCGGTGCACGCGGCGCGCGTCTCGAACGACGACCTGGTGTACGTGTCCGACCGCGGCGGCAAGCGGGTGCAGGTGTTCACGCTCGAGGGCAAATTCGTCGCGCAGAGCTTCATCGACCGCTGGTGCGAGGCGCCGCATTGCGGGAACGGGCAGACCGTCGCCAGCACGGCTTTCTCGGCCGACCGCGAGCAGCGCTTTCTCTACGTCGCCAGCCGCAGCCCGGCGCGCATCTGGGTGCTCGACCGCAAGACACTGCAGCCGCTCGACTCGTTCGGGCGCCCCGGCGTGGGGCCGGGCGAGTTCTACGTGCTCCACCATATGAACGTGGACTCGAAGGGCAATCTCTATACGACGGAAGTCCAGGACGGCAAGCGGGCGCAGAAGTTCGTATTCATGGGGCTGGAGAAGAAATAGGCTCCCGGCACATTGACACCCTGATGCCGCCGGCGTAGCGTTTCCCGGCAGAACTTTCCCATCGGGAGGTCCCATGAAAGACGGTCTTCGCTTCGTCGACTCCGATATGCATGTCATGGAACCGCCGGATCTCTTCGAGCGGTACCTCGACCCGAAATTCAGGGACCGCGTCACCGTGAGGGTGGGGGCTGACGGCCGCCCCAACCGCGGCACCTCCGGCCTGGTCATCATCGACGGCAAGCCCACCTCGGACATGGAGGTGCAGCAGTACCGCAAGCCGCGCCAGTCCGGCAAGACCAAGAAAACGCAGCCGATCGCGGGCTCCCGGCTCCAGGAGACCGACCGGCTCGATTTCGCGATCGAGCGCAACTACAACGCCGAAGCGCAGGTCATGGGCATGGCGATGGAAGGCGTGGATATCGCCGTGCTTTATCCCACCATGGGCCTCGGGCTGCTCGGCCGCCACGACATCGATCCGCAGCTCTCGCTCGCCATCTGCCAGGCCTACAACAACTGGATCCACGAGTTCTGCCAGCACAGCCCCGAGCGCCTGAAGTTCGCGGCGATGCTGCCCATGCACGACGTGCACCTCGCGTGCCGCGAGCTCGTGAGATGCGTGAGGGAGCTCGGCGCCGTCAGCTCCTTCGTCCGCCCGAACCTGCTGAAGGGCCACTTCTGGCATTCGAACTACTGGGATCCCCTCTACTCGATACACGAGGAGTTGAACGTGACGTGGGGCTTCCACGAAGGCGTCAGCGCCCATTACTCCCACATGCTCGAGCTCTACGGCGAGAACCGGTTCTACCGCCACGTCGCCGCCCACTGGATCGAGATGCAGCAGGCGCTGATCGCGATGATGATCGGCGGCGTGTTCGAGTTCCATCCCAAGCTGCGGGTGGCCTTCCTCGAATGCCAGAATTCCTGGGTGCCCGGGCTGCTGTCCCGCATCGAGTGGGACTATCCCCAGTACCGCGACTCGCATGCGCCGTATCTCACTCTGACGCCGAAGGAGTATTTCCGGCG
>DATFVY010000092.1:0-13884 GCA_035259925.1 Burkholderiales bacterium | reverse complement strand
GTCGTGCACTACTGGCACATAGCGGCTTTGCGGCGCTGGCTGCGTGATCCGGTGCCCGACAACCTGCCGCAGGGCTGGGGCGTGTGGGACCTCATCTTCGCCGACCTCTACCGCATGTTGCGGCTCCAGCGGCGGAGCGAGTCGCGCCTCACTGCCACGCTTGAGTATTTCCGCCAGGCCGGGGCCGCCATGCCGGACGGCATGGTGATCCTCGACGCGCAGGACCGCATCGAATGGTGCAATCCCGTGGCCGCCGAACATTTCGGTCTCGACGGGCAGCGCGACCGGGGACAGGGCATCACCAACCTGGTGCGGCAGCCGCAATTCGTCGAGTACCTCCAGGCCCAGCATTACGGTGAGCCGCTGCAGCTGCGCCAGTCCCGTGGCGCCGATTTCGTTCTTTCCGTGCAGCTGGTCCCGTACGGCGACCGCCAGAAGCTCGTGATCAGCCGCGACGTAACCGATCTCGAGCGCGTGGAGACGATGCGCCGCGACTTCATCGCCAATGTCTCGCACGAGCTGCGCACGCCGCTGACCGTGGTGGGCGGCTTTCTGGAAACCATCCTGGACGTGAAGGGGGCCGACCAGGAGCTGGTCCGCCGCTCCCTCCCGCTGATGATGGACCAGGCGAGCCGGATGCGGCGGCTGGTGGAGGACCTGCTGACCCTGTCACGGCTGGAGAGCCCGAACAATCCGCCGCGCGAGGAGCCGGTCAACGTGCCCGGCCTCGCGCGCGCTCTTTATCACGACGCCCTCGCGCTGTCCGCCGGCCGCCACCGCATCACGCTCGATCTTGCGAGCGAGGCCTGGCTCACCGCCAGCGAGGAGGAACTGCGCAGCGCGTTCACCAACCTGATCAGCAACGCGGTGCGCTACACGCCGGACGGGGGCGAAGTGACGATCGGCTGGAGGCAGCGCGGCAGCGAAGCGGTGTTCTGCGTCCGCGACACCGGCATCGGTATCGAGCCCCAGCACATACCGCGGCTGACCGAGCGCTTTTATCGGGTCGACCGCAGCCGCTCGCGCGAAACCGGCGGCACGGGCCTCGGGCTCGCCATCGTCAAGCACGTCCTCAACCGGCACCACGCGCGGCTCGAGATCACGAGCGAGCTGGGGCGGGGCAGTACTTTCGACGCGGTGTTTCCGGAGGAGCGGTTGCTGGCGCCGGCCGTGCGCGAGGCGCCGGCACGCAGCGCCCGGCCGCTGGAGAACGTGACGGAGTCGTGATCCGCCCCTCGGATCGCGCATCCCCGGCCTGCGCGCGGGGACGGGGCGGGATCAGACGACGATGATGGTGCCGCGGTCGAAGTCGCTGCCCTTTTCCAGCATGTTGAGCAGCTTCGCGACCTGCTTGCGGTCCGAGAAGATCTCGACGAAGCGGCCGCTGTTGAACCACCCGGCTGGCAGGATCAGGGTCGAAGGAGTGGCGGGCGCCGGGATCTCCGGCAGCAGCAGCGCCCGCTCGTAGCGGCCGTTGGTGGCCGGCGCGAAATTCGAGGGGCGTACCGCGATGGCCTGCGGCATCCCCGGAAACAGACGCACGCCGCAGCACAACTCGCCGCCTTCCTCCATCCTCAGCCATTGCACCATGCCGAGGTGGAAACTGCGGCCGCCGGCGCGGCGCACCGCGAGCAGCTGGTTGTGGCTGATGCGCCCGCGGCCGTCCGGCTCACGCTGCATGCACATGAAGCCGGACGCGCTGTGGTTGAGGATGTGCCACTGCTCCAGCCCGCGTCCCGCCTCTTCGCCTGTCGCATGGTCGGGACGCGTGATAAAGCCGTAGGTATCCATGTCCTGCTTCTCGCGCGAGGACAGCTCGCCCGGCTGCCGGAACTCGCGGCCGCTGATGTGGTAGTGGGCGGGCGCCAGGCCGAAGCACACCTGCGCCAATTCGTCCTCCTTGGATCGCTCCTCCGAGCGCGCGGTGCCGGCGCGGCACCACTGGACGTAGAGCAGCATCAGCAGGTTCTCACAACCCGGTTGCCGCGCGTCCTCTCCCAGCCCCAGCTGGCCCGGCGTCTGCCCCTGCTTGAGCAGATTGATGGTCTGGCGCAGCGTCTTCGACAACTGCTCGAGATCGAGATAGCGCAGGTGCGGTTGCGGCTCGATGCCGGTGCCGAGCGCCACGCCGCTGGAGCCGGTGAGATCCACCAGCAGCGGGGGCACCGCGCTCGCGGGAAGCGGTTGCGGCGCCAGTCCGATCAGGTTGGCCCAGCGCTCCAACCAGCGCGCGACGAAGGCCATTTGGCGCACCGAGAGCGCGAAGGGATTGGCAAGGTGGGCCAGCAGAACCTGGGTGTAGCTTTCGGCGCAGCTCGAATCCGGGTCGCGATGCGAGAAGCTGTCCTGGACGCGGATGCGCGCGAACCCGTGATTTTCCGCGAAGGAATAGAGCTCGTGCAGGGCGCGCCACACGGAGCCCGGCGTCTGGCGGTAGATGCGGTAGTAGTCGAGCAGGGTGGCGCCGAACAGGCGCAGGCAGCGCATGGTGACCAGCGCGGCGTGCGGTGCGATCGCGATGTCGCCCTCGCGATAGGCCTTGAGGCACTGCTGATAGTTGCGGCCCGTTTCCTGCCACAGGACGATCACGTTGTTCCAGATCGCCTTTTCTCCGTCATCGATGGGCAGGGGCCGCCCGGCGTAGCGCTTCGCCGACTCTCCCTGCACGTAGAACACCGGCTCACGCAGCGCTTCGAGTATCTTCAGGCGCTCGAGCGGAGGCAGCTGAGCCGCGTTGAGCGCGGCGAGCTGGCCGGTCAGCGCCTGCTGGGTGAGCTGCACATTGCTGAGGGTGAGCTGGTCGATCCACCGCTTGCAGCTCGCGCTGTCGGCGAACTGCAACGGGATGGATACGGATGTCAGCGGTTGAACGCTCATGCTGTAGCTTTCCTTATGTCGCGCACGCTCGAGCCTCGCCCCACCCCCGGAGTCGATTGCGCCGGCCCGGCGTGTCCTGGCCACCGCCGCTCCGACCTCTGAGGGTGGTCGCGGCATGGCGGCGTGCGTGCGCACCGCTCTCCACAAGGCTAGCTTAACCCCAACTTGGGGGGGTGTGAACTAGTTCACCGGCAGCGCGATAAACGTCGGGAACTATCGGAAAAACCTCACGTTTCTGGACCGGCCACCTGACTCGCGGCAAGCTTTGCCAGACCAACGGCAAGACGTCGTTTTACCGCATCCAGGTCGGTGCTACGAGGCCCCGGTTGGCGCATGCGCGCGCCCCAGATCGGGTTCGGAAAATGGGGATCGTCGCGGAAACGCGGGATGACGTGCCAATGCAGGTGAGGAACCAGGTTACCCAGGCTCGCGAGGTTGATCTTGTCCGGCCGCAGCCACTGCCGCAATCCGGCCTCGACTTCGAACACGATGCGCATCAGATGAAAGCGCTCCGCGGAATCGAGCTCGCTCATTTCCGCGACGTGAGCCTGCCAGATCACGCGGCAATAGCCGGGGTACCCCGCCTCGTTCACAAGAACCACGCGGCAGCGTGCATCGCGCCATAGCAGCTCGCCGCCATCGCCGCTACACAGCTCGCAAGTCATGACAGGTGACCGATGGTTTGCGAATGATTACCGGCTGAAAGTCCATGCGGCGGCGGCGTGCAACAGCCGCGAGCCCTTCTCGACCGCCTGTTGCCGCCATCCCGGGGACGACGGCCGGAACGCTTCGAGCAGCGCCTGCTTGGCGGGATGGGCGAGGTGGCGGTCGTGATGGTGGCAGCGGTTCTCCTCGCGCAGCGCGGCGAGCACGGCACGCGCGGGCAAGGTGCCGATCTCCTGCAGCAGGAAATCGATGCGCGCGCCGGGCAGCGCCGCGGGCAGGGCGCCGCCCATACCGCCCCGGATGCGGTACGGCGCACGCCCCGCGGCCGGATCGACGAGGCGCCTGCCGAGGCCGCGCGCGAGCTCGTCCACCGGCGTCGCCCCGACGCCGGCCTCGAGTATGAGCGTCTCGGCGGCGCGAGGGCCCAGGCCGGTATGCAGATCGATCGCGAACAGGTATTCGGCGCGTGCGAGGCTCCGCCGAAGGAAGTCCAGGTAGAGCTGCGGCCCCGGCTCCAGCATCCGTCCGCCGAAAAACAGTCCGCGCGGAAACTCGTACTGGCCTTCGGCGATCGCCTGCTTGAGCGCCTGCGGGCCGTGGCGCAGCGCGAGCGCGGCGAGCCGCCAGCGGAAACGATCCGCTCCGGGCGGCGCGGGCGGATTGAGCAGCGGGTCCAGGCGCGAGTAAAGCGCCGGCGCTCCGGCCCAGCGTTCCCCGCGGGCCAGAAAATTGCGATTGAGATCGACGTTGTTCTCGTTGGCACGCCGCAACCATGCCATGCCGTAGGGATTGAGCACGTGCACCAGCACAATGGCGCTGCCGGTCGGCACGGGCGGCACGCTCTCGAGCGCGGCAAGCTGGACGGCCGACCCCGCAAAACCCTCGACACCGTGCAGGCCGCTCGTGTGCAGCAGCACGCGCGTCGCGTCGGGCGAACCGAGACGCACCACGTCGATGCTGAGCTTTTCGCCACCGGGGCCCGTAGCCGCGAGCGGAAGCGACTCGAGATCCGCTTTTGCCGCGCGCGCTGCAGCAAGGAAGCGTCCGCGGGCGACCGCGTAGTCGGGCGAAAAGAAGGCTTCGGGTTCCAAGTTCGAGGTCTCGGCAGATGGCGGGCGCGCGGCCACAGGCGAACTTTGAACCGTGAAGCTGGAACGTGAAACCGCGGCGGGCATCAGCCGCTGTAGGTCGTGCGCTCGAAATTCGACCCTTCGTCGAGCAGCGCATGGAGCTGGATCTTTACTTCTTTGCCGGAGTGGACGGCGAGGTTGCGGTTGGCCTGGTACCAGCCGGGGAACAACAGGATCGAGGCGGGAACCTTGTGCTTCGCGTCTTCCGGCATCAGGAGAGCCCGGTCGTACTGGCCGGCACCCTCGATCACGCGCACCGCCACCGCCTGCGGAGCGCCGAGGAGGATGCGCAGGCCTATCCAGATCATGCCTTGCTCGTCGAGCACCAGGCGCTGCACGATGCCGATGTAGATGGTCTTGCGCGCCGGGGCCAGCAGACCGACCAGCTGCCGGTAGGCGATGCCGTTCATTGCCCCGTCCTGGCGGCAGGTGGCAAGAAAGCCGTGAAGGCTCTGATTCTTGATGTCCCAGGCCTCGAGCGCTCCGCTGCGCTGGGAGGGAGCGTCCGTGACGCTTCCGAGCAGCTGCTGCCTCTGCCGTTCGGCCGCCGTCATGTCTCCCCCGGGCTGGCGAAAGGGCTTGCCGCTGATGTGAAAGTGTATTGACGCCAGGTTGGGCGAAATGTGCACCTTGAGAGTGGTAGGCGCGCGCTCGTGCACGCGACCGGTCCCCGCCGCGCACCACTGGACGTGCAGGAGCACGAGCAGCTTCTCGCACGCCTCGCGCGGAATATCTCCCAGTCCGAGCTGGACGGGGGTCTGCTGCTGGAGCGCGGCAACGGTCTGGCGCAGCTTCCTGCTCAGGGCCTCCATGTTGAGATGGCGCACGCCGGCGGAAGGCATGTCCTTGGCGAATCCCGCGCCCTTGCGCGACGCGACGTCGACCGCGAGCGGCGGAATCGAGCTGTGCGGCAGGCCTTCGAGCGTCAGGCTCACCAGTGCCTCCCAGCGCTCGAGCCAGCGGTCCACGATATCGAGGTCGGCACGGGTGAGCGCGTCCGGTCCGGCGAGATGCAGCAGCAGCGCGTGCGTGTAGGTTCCGGCGCAGGTGGTCGGAGCTAAGGCGCGCCCCACGTGATCGCTTACCGTACTCGTGGCAATGCCCGCGTTCTCGGAGAACACATAGAGCCGGTGCAACTGCTGCCACAACGCACCGGTGACCGCGTAGTAGACCCGCCAGTGCTCGATCATGGCGAGCGTGGTATAGCGCAGCGCGCGCTGGCAGATCAGGTGCGCGTGTTCCGCGAGGTTCGGCGCGGTGGTCGCCATGGCGTCGATCAGCGAGTCGTATCCCACCGCCATCGCCTGCCACAGACCTGTCACGCCTTCCCACAGGTAGCGGTTGGCGCTATCGAGTGGAATGGAGGCGCCGCGAAAGCCGCGCTCCAGATCGGCCTGGACGGCGGCGACCGGCTGGCGCATCAGCTCGAGGATCTCCAGCTTTGCCGTCGCCGCGATGGCCGCACCGGGCAGCAAGCGCGCCTGCGCGATCAGCGCGGCGTGACACTGGATGCTGTTTTCGCGCGGCAGTCGCGCCAGCCATGCCGTGGCACTGGCCAGATCGGAGAACGCAATCCGCTCGGGACCGGCAGCGGCAGGGGATGGGGCTGACAAGCTCTCGGTTTCCGGAGGAAGAGCGCCGGATTATCCCAGTGCGGACTGATCCGCAGCAACCCCTTGCGCGTCGCTCGTGCCCGACAGGTTCGGTCGCAACGAGAACTATTGCCTGCTCAGGCAAGCGCCGCGACGACGACGTAGCGCGCAAGCTTGCCCGTGGCCATGAACAGCGCGGACCACCAGGGATTGAGCCGCAGCCAGCCGGCAGCGACGCATAGGGGATCGCCGATCAAGGGCACCCATGACAGGAGCAAGGCCGGGCTGCCATAGCGCTGGACCGTGATCAGTCCCGGGAGATCCTTTCTTTGCGGGATGATGCGGCCGATGAGGTAGGACGACATGCCACCCAGGGTATTTCCCAATGTGGCGACGCCAAGAGCGGGCCAGAAGCGGTCGGGGTGGAGCTTCAGCACGCCATAGAGCGCCGCTTCCGAGCCTCCGGGCAGGAGTGTCGCCGCCAGGAAGCTCGCTGCGAACAGCGCCCACAGGCTCGCGTCCTCGCTCACGACTTGATGAGCGAGTCCTTGAGCACGTCGCGATTGGGCTCGAAGCCGAGCCCGGGCTTGTTCGGGATCTTTACCATGTTGTTCTCGGGCTTCGGCGGCTTCACGAAGAGCAGCTCGCCCACCGCCTGCATGTCGAGATGGAATTCGACGCGCCAGCCGTTCATGAGGCCGGCCATCGTATGCATGTTGTGCAGGGGCCAGCCGCCGCCGTTGGCGATCGGCAGGTTGAAAGCCTGCGCGAGATGCCCGGCTTTCTGCGCCTCCGTGTAGCCGCCGCAATAGCAGACGTTGGGCTGCAGGATGTCGACCGCGTGGTGCAGCACGAGCTCGCGCAGCCGCCAGCGATGACCCTCGTTCTGGCCCGCGGAGATGGGGATCTTCGTGTGGCTCCGCAGATCGGCCATGGCGCGCGTGTCGTTCTGGTAGACCGGCTCCTCGAACCAGGTGAGGTTGCAGTCCTCGATCGCGCGGCAGAGCTGGCGCGCGTCCACCGGGTTAAACTTGTAGTTCGCGTCCATCATGAGCTCGACGTCAGGGCCGATCGCCTCGCGCACCGCCCGCACGCGCCGCGCGTCCTCCTGCCACCCCCCCTCGTGCACGGCCACCACCATCTTGAGGCGGCGGTGGCCGTTCTTGATCTGCAGCTTCGCCGCTTCGACGAGCTGATCGCGGTCCTCGTACTCGGTGAAGCCGAACGTGCAATAAGTCGGCGCCCAGTCGCGCGCGCCGCCGAGGAGCTGCGCGACGGTGCGCCCCGCGTGCTTGCCGTGGATGTCCCAGCATGCGATGTCGATGACGGAAAGCGCGCTCGAGATGACGCCGGTCATCGAGCGCTGGTTCAACTTCCACCACACCTTTTCGTGGATCGCCTCGGTGTCGCGCGGGTCCATGTCCTTTACCACGGGAAAGAATTCCTTCTCGACCGCGGTGACGATTGCGAACGGCAGATAGGCGCCGCCGGTAAGGCCGTGGCCGACGTGGCCGTCGTCGGTTTCCACTTCGCACACGACGGCGTTGCGCACGATGGGCTCCTTCAACAACGGCACGTTGACGGACACGCGATGCACGCCGGCCTTGATCGACTTGATCTTCATGGTCTGTTCTCCGTTGGGGCCGCGGTAGTATACGACGCGCTGCGGCGCGCGTTCTAAATTGACGCGCGCAAGCGCTATAATCCACGGGATGAACAGCCTCGCCGATCATCACACGGCGCAACTCATCAGCGACGAGTATCGCCGGATGCAGCAGGAGCTGCATCGCAACCCCGAGTACGGGGTCGCTTCCGTCGGCTACGCAGGCCTGGTGGCGCAGGTCGTGCAGCAGGTCGGCGCGCGCGAGCTTCTCGATTACGGCGCGGGCAAGGGCAGGCTGGGCAAGGCACTGCGCGAGTACATCCAGGGCGCACTCACGATACATCACTACGATCCGGCAATTCCCGAGTGGTCGGCGCCTGCCGCGCCGTGCCGGGTCGTCGCCTGCATCGACGTCCTGGAGCACATCGAGCCGCATCTGCTCGACAACGTGCTGGACGATCTCAAGCGTGTGACCGAGGGTGTGGGCATCTTCACGGTGCACACCGGCGCAGCGGTCAAGGTGCTTCCGGACGGGCGCAACGCGCACCTGACCCAGCAGCCGGCGGAATGGTGGTTGCCCAAGCTCATGCAGCGCTTCGAGCTGGTGCAATTCGGCCGCCTGCCTCAGGGTTTCTTCGTGGGCGTCGAGCGCAAGCAGCGCTAGCGAGTCCGCCCGGCACCGAATCCCGGCTCGCCCGGCGCAGCGGCCGCGCAGGCCGCTGATGTTTCACCCTGAAAGGAAACTATGAGTCATGCCATCAAGTTCCGCGCCACCCCGTCGCTGGCCGTCGCGGAGAGCAACCAGACTTTTCCCGTGGGCCGCATCTACTGCGTCGGCCGCAATTATGCCGAGCACGCGCGCGAGATGGGGCACGATCCCCAGCGCGAGCCGCCGTTCTTCTTCATGAAGCCCGCCGACGCGATCGTCGCCAGCGGCGCGACGCTGCCGTTCCCGCAGGCGACCAGGGATCTGCACCACGAGATCGAGATGGTGGTGGCGATCGGAAAGGACGGCGCTGATATCCCGGTTGCGAATGCCCTGGACCACGTGTTCGGCTATGGCGTGGGACTCGACATGACGCGGCGCGACCTCCAGGGCGAGGCGAAGAAGATGGGGCGGCCGTGGGAAATGGGCAAGGCTTTCGACAATTCCGCCCCGTGCACGGCGCTCAAGCCGGTGACGATGGTGGGTCACCCCGCCAGGGGCGCGATCTGGCTCAAAGTGAACGGCGCGGTGAAGCAGAAGGGCGATCTCTCGGAGATGATCTGGAACGTGCCGGAGATGATCTCCTATCTTTCGAAGCTTATTACTCTGCGGGCCGGCGACGTCATCATGTCCGGAACGCCTGCGGGCGTAGGGCCCGTGAAGGCCGGCGACCGGCTCGAAGGACATGTCGACGGCGTAGGCGATCTCACGGTCACCTACAGCAAGTGACCCGCTACCAAGGAAGAGGCAATGCAGAAGCGCAAGCTCGGGAAGAACGGACCGCAAGCCCCGGCAGTAGGACTGGGCTGCATGGGTATGTCGATCAGCTACGGCGAGCCCAACGACGAGGAATCCCTCGCCACTATCCAACGCGCGATCGACATGGGAGTTAATCTGCTCGTCACCTCCGACGCCTACGGCAGCGGGGTGAACGAGCAGCTCGTCGGCAAGGCGATCAAGGGCCGCCGCGACAAGGTCCTTGTCGCCACGAAATTCGGCAACCTGGCGCTCGCGGGCCGCGGCGGGGATGGCGGTGCGCCGGCACTCACGGGTGGACACCCTGACTACGTTCCGCAGGCGTGCGAGAAGAGCCTGAAGATGCTTGGCGTCGACGTCATCGATATCTACGGCATGCACCGCATGGACAAGACGGTGCCGATCGAGGACACGGTGGGCGCGATGAAGCGGCTGGTGGAGCAGGGCAAGGTGCGTTGGCTGCAGCTTTCCGAGGCCGGCGCGCACACGATACGCCGCGCGCACCAGACCCACCCCATCACCGCGGTCGAGACCGAGTACTCGCTGTGGAGCCGCGACGTCGAGAAGGAGATCCTGCCCGCGTGCCGCGAGCTGGGCATCGGCTTCATGGCGTACGCGCCGCTCGGCCGGGGATTCCTGACCGCGACCATCAAGACGCTCGACGCGCTGCTGCCCAAGGACCGGCGGCGCGAGCACCCGCGCTTCAACGCAGACAACATCGGGAAGAACGCGCAGCTCCTCGCACCGATCGAAAAAATCGCGGCTGCGAAGAAATGCGCCCCCGCGCAAGTCGCCCTGGCATGGTTGCTGGCCCAGGGAACAGACATCGTCCCGATTCCCGGCACCAAGCGCCGCAGCTATCTCGAGCAGAATGCTGCCGCGGTGGACATCAGGCTCAGCGGGGAAGAGATGGCCACGCTGGCGCGGGCGTTTCCGCTCAACGTCACCGCCGGCACGCGCTATCCGGAGAAGCAGCTGGCCGGCCTGGGCATCTGACCCGGGAGATCCGCGCAGTCGAAGCCGCGTGCCGCGTCAACCGAGTGAAGGCATGAAGCTCAACCTGGGTTGCGGGGACAAGATCCTGCCCGGCTACGTGAATGTCGACGTGGCGGAAAGCCGCGCCGGGAAAAAGCCCGATGTCCTGTGCGATCTGCATCGCCTCGCGCAATTCAAAGACGACTCTGCGGACGAAATACTCTCGGTGCACGTCGTGGAGCATTTCTGGCGCTGGGAGGTGGTAGACGTCTTGAAGGAATGGGTGCGCGTGCTCAAGCCCGGCGGGCGCATGGTCCTGGAGTGCCCGAACCTGAAATCCGCGTGCGAAGCATTTCTGGCTAACCCAGAGCTCCACGCCGGACCCGGTCCGGAAGGGCAGAGAACGATGTGGGTGTTCTACGGCGACCCGTCCTGGCACGATCCGCTCATGGTTCATCGCTGGGGCTACACGCCGCAAAGCCTCGCCGCGCTGATGGCGGAGGTGGGCTTGGTGAACATCCGGCAGGAGCCGGCGCAATTCAAACTGCGCGAGCCGCGGGACATGCGGATGGTGGGAGAGAAGCGGGCCGCAAGCAGCTCGGGCACGCGCACCACCTGGAGGATTTCCCTTTGACTCGCGCAGGTCCGGGCTTGCCATGGTGACGAGCGGTGCGGAGCCTGCGCATTGAAGGCGCAATGGATCGTCGCGCCGGTCGTGATGCAGTTTGCATCACGTGATGATCCCGAGCAATCGCTCCTGGAATGTACGGTGGCGAGCGCGCGGCTGCGTACAGCGGTCGCCGCTCTCGAGTGGAAGCGATGCGGCAACGAGAATGTCTTCTGGGATCCTGCCGCGGCCAGTTTCCCGCAGGACGCGGGTGTTTGTGTCGTTCCCAAGTACTACCACGACCTTCCACTGCAACCATGGCTCGACGCCTGCCTGGCTGCCAAGGCTCGCGGCTGCCGGCTGGTCATTGATGTTTCTGACTATCCCTTCAGGAAGCCGGCTCCCGTTCCGGCGTTTTATTCCGAAGCACTGAAGATCTGCGATGCTGTAGTCGCAAACTCCAGGAAAATGGGCGAATTAATCGCGCCCCACACTCCGCGCCAGCCGCTGGTCATAGAGGATGCGATTCTTGGATCCATGGGTGAGCCGGCGTTCGCTCCGGCGTCGACCGTCGAGCTGCTATGGTTTGGTCACCCAACGAATCTCCCATACCTCGACGCGGTCATCGGTCCGCTCGCGCGGCTTGCATCTCGCCGCCGCTGTCGCCTGACCATCGTGACAGAGGACAGCGCAGAGGCGAGGGGCGTGGTACAGGCCATCAACTCGCGCTTTGCGCCAGCGCTCGAGGTGCGGCTGAGTCCATGGTCCCTGGAAGCACAGCGATGCGCCATGCGCGAATGCGATCTCGTGCTGATACCAAGCGATCCCGCCGACGCATTCAAGGCGGGCGCCTCGGCGAATCGTATAGCCGAGGCGCTCAATGCAGGCCGCTTTCCGGTGGCCAGCCGCCTGCCGAGCTACCTGTCGTTCGGGAATGCGGCGTGGCTGGGGCAAGACCTCGTCCAGGGCATCGAGTGGGCGCTGGCAAACCCCGGTGAGGTGCTTGAGCGCATCCGACGCGGCCAAGCCCTGGTCGCCGAGCAGTTCGCGGCGGACAGGATCGGCCGCCAGTGGCGTGAGCTGTTCGAAGGACTGGCGGCCTCTACCGGCTGACAACGTCGCGCCCTGTGGCGCGGCGGCGGTTACTACTACCCTGCGGCGACGAGGTCATCGCGCAATCGCGCCAGCGCCTGGCTCCAGTCGCCCGCCCGCTTCTGGCGGTAAATCCTGAATCCCGGGAACCACGGCGATTCGTCTCCGGCAACGAGCCACCGCCACTCCGCCGGCCACGGGACAAGCACCCGTGCGGTCCTGCCCGCGCTCGCGCGCAGGTGCATGTTGGTGTTGCTCACGCCCACGTAGTCGTCGAGCACGGCCATCAGGGCGAGCGCTTCCTCGAGATCGTCGTTGGCCGCGGACAGGTCGTGCACCGGTCGGCCGACGAGCGAGGCGAGCCTGTCGGTCTCGCCCGCGAGCGGGTTCCGCTGCACGGAAACCAGCGTTGCGGTGACGCCGCGCAGAGCGCCCGCGAGTTCTGCCAGCGGGATTTCCTTGAACAGCACCCAATCGTAACCCCGCTGCTGGTCAGGTCCCGTGCCCGCGCGCCACGTCAGTCCGACATACGGGGGCGGTCCCAGCAGCGCCAGTTGCCGCACAACGCTCGCCGTGCGCTCCGCCAGAGGCTCGAGCGGCAATGGCGGTGGCAACTCCGGCCAGTACACCCGGCAGTGCCATGCAAACGCTCCTGCTGGAACGGCGGTGCCCCGACTGACGCCGGGTGCGCCGCCGCGCGCGCGCAACGGCGAGGACTCGAGGACGCCGCCCGCCAGGTGGGGCAGGTCACCGACAAAGAGGGTACGGTCCGCGGCTACCAGCGATTCAGCGCGCGGGAGAGCCTGATCAAGCGCCTGCGAGCGCGCCAGAACGGAGGCGATCTTGCGGGTGCCCTGGAAAAACACGCCGCAACCCCGTGACTTGAGCCCGGGAGCGTAACGCAGAAAAAAAACCTGGTCGCCGATTCCCTGCTCGCCCAGCAGGCAGGCCCGCTCACCGCGCATGTCCAAGGGCAATGCAGCCGCTAGAGGCCGCTCGGGGTGCTGCGCAGCGAATCTGCGGCGCTCGTCGCGATCCAGGTACGCTGCCGCGCCTTCGTACATCCGGCCGGCAGAACACAAGGCAGTGGCCTTCGCCATGTGCACGGATGGGCCGCCGGGAGCGCTCGCCCCCAGGGAAAGGGCCGATTCGTATGCCTCAAGCGCATCCGCAATCCTGCCATGGCAGGCGAGCACGTCGCCGAGGCTGCGCAGCAGCTCAGCGTTGTCGGCCTGTGACGCCGCCGCCTCTTCGAAACACTTCAATCCCTCGGCCCATTTCCCCTGGCGCACGAGGGAGCGTCCGAGGATGATGCGCGCCGCCAAGAGCCCCGGGTCGCGCTTGAGCGCTTCACGGCACATGGATTCAGCCTCGGGCAGCCGGCGCAGCGCATTGAGGACGATCGCGAGGTTGACGTAGGACGCGGCGTAGGCGGGATTGCAGGCGATGCTCGCGCGATGGGCCTGCTCCGCTTCCGCGAAGCGGCCGAGCTTGCTCAAAGCGAGCCCCAGGTTCGTGTGCCCCTCGGCGCTCCGGGGCTCGAGCTGCGTGGCGCGGAGATAGAGAGAGCAGGCTTCCTCGTACCGGTTCTGTTCCTCGAGCGCCTTCCCGAGATTGAACCAGCCCAGCGCGAACCGCGGGTACCGCTCGACCAGTCGGCGCAGCACCCCTTCGGCCTCCGCCGCCTTGCCCATCAGGCCGAGGCAGTTGCCGACGCCGAGCTGAAGCGCGGGGTCGTCGGGCGCGTGACGCGCCGCGCGCTCGAATGCCGCGAGCGCTTCCGGCAGATGCCCCAGCCCGACGTAGCCGTATGCCAGGTGGGCGTGATAGGCGGACTGGTCGGGCGCGAGCGCCACCGCCTGCCTCAGAAACGCGACTGC
>DATFVY010000091.1:0-6619 GCA_035259925.1 Burkholderiales bacterium | reverse complement strand
GGGGCCTGGGTGCGCGCCAGGCGATCGATCATCGCCCGCACGGCCTGCATCGGCGCCGAATCGCCGATCAACAAGGCCTGGCCGGGCGCGGCGGCCGTCTCCTCCCCCGACGCGCGCCGCTGTGCGGGCTGCGGCAGCTTGAGGGCAGTGCGCACGAGGGAGCGCAGCTGGTCGAGCGAAACCGGCTTGGCCAGGTAGTCGAATGCGCCCGCCTTGAGCGCGGCGACCGCGTTCTCGGTGCTGCCGTGCGCGGTGATGACGGCAACCGGCAGGTTGGGATGGTGCTTGTTGACGTGGTCCACCACGCCGAGCCCGTCTCCATCCGGCAGCCGCATGTCGGTGAGGCACAGGTCGTAGCTGTTTTTCGCGAGCAGCGCGAACGCCTCCGCGGTGCTCGCCACACAATGGGTCTCGAGGCCCATGCGTTTCAGGGTCATGCCGAGCAGCTCGCGAATGTCGGCCTCGTCATCGATGACGAGAACGTTGGACTTGGCGCTCATCTCTCCGGATGGAGCGTGATCTGTGACCGGTGATCGGTGATCAGTTGGTGAGCCCGCCTCGCCTTCCGGTCACTGGTCACTGGTCACCGTTCACTGACGTCAGCCCGCCCGGCACAAGACGGTGAATTGCGCGCCGCGCGCCGTCTCGACGTAGTCGAGCGTCGCGCCGTTCGCCTCGCACACCTCGCGTGCGATATAGAGGCCGAGTCCCGTGCCGCCCGCCGCCGTGGTAAAGAACGGCTCGAACAACTGCGGACGCGCCTCCGCCGCCACGCCGGGCCCGTCGTCGATCACGTCCAATTTTACAGTACCCCTCGCGCGCGTCGGCGCCACGCGCACTACGATGCTTGCCGTGCCCCGGCGACAGTGGCGCAGGGCGTTGCGGCACAGGTTCCACATCACCTGGTTGAGGTGGCTGCGGTCGAACTGCACGTCGGGATCGGCGCCGGCCTCGACGCGAAACACGCTGCGCTCGATCTTTTCGATCTGGGAAAATTCCTCCACGAAGGTGGACAGGAAATCGGTCAGCTTGAAGCTTTCCCGGTGCGCGCTGTGGCCGCGGTTCAGCCGCAGCACGTCGTTCACCATGCGGTCGAGGCGGTGGCTGTTCTCGTTGATGATCGTGATGAGCCGCGCGGCAGTTTCGCCCACCCCGGGCTCTTCCTGCAGGAGCTGGGCAGCATGGCTGATGGCGCCGAGGGGATTACGGATCTCGTGGGCGATGTTCGCGGTGAGCCGGCCGAGGGCGGCGAGCTTCAGCTGTCGCGCCTGGGCCTGCACGCGCGTCTGATCCTCGATGAAGATCACCGCGCCGAGACCGCGCTCCGGTCCGATCGGCACGAAGCGCGCGCCCTCGCTGTTGATGTACGGCGCGCCGGTGGGGGGGTCGATCGCCGCGCCGCCGCGCCACCGCTCGTACTGCGCAGCCAGCCTCGGCGCGTAATCGGCGAGCGCGACCTCGCTGCGGCCGGCCGGCAGCGGCCCGAGCAGGCGCTCGGCGCGCGCGTTGAACTGCCGGATCACTCCGCGCTCGTCCACCACCAGCACGCCGTCCAGCATGTCGCGGATCACCAGCTGGTTCACCTGCTCCAGGCTGGCGAGGTCGATCCCGCGCTGCGCAGCGAGCTGTTCGCTCGCCGCGGCGTACCTGGCGAGCGTGTGCGCCAGCCACGCGATCGCGAAATAGGCGCCCGCCAGCAGGCCGGTCTGCACGTACTGGCCATCGACGGGATCGAGCGTGAGCGTCTCGTAGGTATGCTCGAGCAGTACGCCGATGCTGGCGAGCGCGGCGAAGAACAACGTCAGGCGCCCGCGGCTGATCAGGCCGGCGCCCGCGAGTGTCGTGAGCAGCAGGAGCCCCAGACCGCTGGAAATCCCGTTGCTGGCGTAGAGCAGCACCACGATGAACAGGACATCGGCCGCCACTTGCAGCGTGAGCTGCAGGTTGAAACGCCGGCGCGTGCTGATGAGCACGAAGCACGCAATGGCGAAGACCACGTAGGCGATGTCGGTGACGACGAATAGCCGCAAATCGCGCGCGCCGAACCAGATATTGGTCCCCCATATCGCCACGCTCAACAGCAGCAGCAGCGCGACGAGCAGGCGGTAGACGTTGAAATAGAACAGCGAGCGCCAGAACGGCTCGGGATGCTCGGCCGGCTGCGACGCGTTCGCCGCTTCCCACAGCAAGGGGCGTTCGGTGCCGGCCGCTGTCATCCGGAGTGACGCTCCGACTGATGCAGGCGCTGGTGATCGGGCGAACAGTAGAAGCGCCCCTGCGTGGTGATGCTCTCGCTGCGCGGCAGGTGCACGCCGCAGCGCGCGCACTGCACCATGTCTTCCCCGCCGGCCGAGGGCGGCCGCGGCTCGCGGCGCTCGACGCGGCGGCGGTACGACCGGAGTATCCAGTAGACCAGCAGCAGGCCGAGAACGACCAGGATGATCTTCGCCACTGAAGCCCCCCCAAAACCGGCCCGGGAAAAAAATGGTCGGGGTGAGAGGATTTGAACCTCCGACACCTGCGTCCCGAACGCAGTGCGCTACCAGGCTGCGCTACACCCCGATGTCCAGCCGTCTGCCGGCAGTTGCCAGCCGTCAGTTCCCGCAGCATGAAAAAAACGCGCGGCAAAGCCGCGCTCCGGTCCTGGCTGAGGGCTGACCGCTGATTGCTGTCAGCTAGTACGTCCGCGTTACCGCGAAGTCGGCCAATTGTAGCAAATAATCGCGCTCCCTGGTCCGCGCCAGGCCGGCCAGCGCGTCACAGGCGCCGCGGGACTCGCGGCGCGCCTGCTCGCGCGCGTAGTCGAGCGCGCCGGTCGCGCGGATGGCCTCGATCACGGCATCGAGCTCGTCACGTCCGCCGTGCTCGATCGCGTGCCGCACCAGCCGCGCCTGCTCGCGGCTGCCGTGCTGGATCGAATAGATGAGCGGCAGGGTGGGCTTGCCTTCAGCGAGATCGTCCCCGACGTTCTTGCCGATCACGGTCTGCTCGCCGGAATAGTCGAGCACGTCGTCGATCAGCTGGAAGGCGGTGCCCAGGCGCGTTCCGTACTCGGCCATCGCCTGTTCCTGGTCGCGCCCCGCGCCGCCGAGGATCGCGCCGAGGCGCGTGGCGGCTTCGAACAGTTTCGCCGTCTTGCAGCGGATCACTTCCAGGTAGCCGCGCTCGTCGATGTCGGGATTGCGGCAGCTCATGAGCTGCATCACTTCGCCCTCCGCGATCACGTTGGTGGCGTCCGCCAGCACCCGCAGCACGCGCGTGCTCTCCGTTTCCACCATCATCTGGAACGCGCGCGAATAGACGAAGTCTCCCACCAGCACGGCGGCCGCGTTGCCGAACAGCGCGTTGGTCGTGGCCTGACCGCGCCGCAGGTCGGATTCATCGACCACATCGTCGTGGAGGAGTGTGGCGGTGTGGATGAATTCGATCACCGCGGCGAGCTCGTGGCGGTGCGGGCCGCGGTAGCCGAATGCGCCCGCGGCGAGCAGCAGCAGCATGGGCCGCAGGCGCTTGCCCCCGCCGCCAACGATGTATTCGGCGACCTGGCGGATAAGCAGGACCTCGGAACCGAGCCGCCGGCGGATGACCTCGTCCACAGCGCGCATGTCCGCTGCCATGAATTCGCGTATCGCCTCGATCGTCACGGCGGGCATTTCCTGGACTCAAAAAGGAAGGGGGGGATGATACCAGCAATGCACCGGCGGGCCGTTTCCGGCTTGCGCTAACCCGTTGATCGCAAAGCCAGCCGCCGGTTTCCGCCGAGCGATTTTCTTTGACCCGCAGCGGCTCTTTCTGTAGAATCCGCGCCTTTCTGAGAGGGCAACGAAGGGATACCCCCTTCGTGCATCCCTGCAGGTAGGAATGAAGGGATACTCCCTTCATGCATCCCTACCAGTGCGAGCAGAGGTGAGGACAGGAACATGTACGCGGTAGTCAAGACCGGCGGCAAGCAATACCGGGTCAGCGCCGGGGAAAAACTGAAGATCGAGCAGATCGCGGCCGACGTCGGGCAGGAAATCGTGCTCGACCAGGTGCTGCTGGTGGCCGACGGCGATGCGCTCAAGATAGGCGCGCCGCTCGTGTCCGGCGCCAAGGTAAAGGCCAAGGTCCTCAAGCACGGGCGCGGCGAGAAGATACGCATCTTCAAGCTGAACCGGCGCAAGCACTATCGGAAGAGCCAGGGCCATCGGCAGAACTACACGGAAATTGAAATTCTGGGTATTGCGGCATAGCACGGAGCGTCCTTAATGGCACACAAGAAAGCAGGCGGCAGCTCGCGCAACGGCCGCGACTCGCAATCGAAGCGGCTGGGCGTGAAGCGCTACGGCGGCGAGCTCGTGAACGCAGGGTCGATCATCCTGCGGCAGCGCGGCACCCAGGTGCATCCCGGCGCAAACGTCGGCGTCGGCCGCGACCACACGCTGTTCGCCAAGGTGACGGGCCACGTGCGCTTCGCGCAGAAGGGGCCGGACAACAACCAGATTGTCAGCATCGTTCCCGCCTGACGCGAGCGGCTCCCGCTCAAAGGGCCCTGTCGGAACGACAGGGCTTTTTTGTTTGCACGCCATTCCGGGCTAATCTAGAGCATGAAATTCGTCGACGAGGCCATCATTGAAGTAAGCGCCGGCAAAGGCGGCGACGGCGTGGCGAGCTTCCGGCGGGAGAAATATGTTCCGCGCGGCGGCCCCGACGGCGGCGATGGCGGCAAGGGCGGCAGCATCTATGCGGTCGCCGACCGCAATCTCAACACGCTGGTCGACTACCGCTATGCCCGCATCCACCGCGCCCGGGACGGGGAGAACGGGCGCGGCTCCGACCAATACGGGAAATCGGCGCCGGACATCGAGCTGCGCGTGCCGGTGGGTACCGTGGTGACCGACTTGGAGGAAGGCACTGCGCTTGCCGACCTTGACCGCGACGGCAGCCGCGCGCTCGTCGCCCAGGGCGGCGCGGGCGGGCTCGGCAACCTGCATTTCAAGTCGAGCGTGAACCGTGCCCCGCGCCAGTTCACGCGAGGCGCCGAAGGCGAGCGCCGGCGGCTCAAGCTCGAGCTAAAGCTGCTCGCCGACGTCGGCCTCCTGGGCATGCCCAACGCCGGCAAGTCCACGTTGATTCGCGCCGTTTCGGCCGCGCGCCCCAAGGTCGCCGATTACCCTTTCACCACCCTCACGCCCGGCCTGGGCGTAGTGCGGGCCGACGTCAACCGCAGCTTCGTGCTGGCGGACATCCCCGGCCTGATCGAGGGGGCGGCGGAAGGCGCAGGCCTGGGCCACCAGTTCCTGCGCCACCTCGCGCGCACGCGCCTGCTGCTGCACCTCGTGGACATCGCGCCGTCCGATCCGGGCGCCGATCCCGCGCGCGAGGCGCAAAGCATCGTAAAAGAGCTCCGCAAGTACGACGAGGCGCTGTATCGCAAGCCGCGCTGGCTGGTGCTGAACAAGATCGACCTCCTCCCGCAGGACGCGCGCGAGCGCACCGTCAAGCGCTTTCACAGGGATTTCGGCTGGAAGGGTCCGAGCTTCGCCATCTCAGCGCTTACCGGAGCCGGCTGCCGCGAGCTGGTGTTCGCGGTGATGGACTACCTGGAGCAGCGCAAACCTCGAACCGCGGAGGACGCGGTGGACGCAGAGGGAGGCAGGCCTAGAGCCAAGACGCGGCGCAAAGCGAAGGCAGGGGAGTAACGGACATGACTGAAACAGAAGTATCCTTCCCATCCATGTTGTCCTGCGCGTCCTCGGCGTCCTCTGCGGTGAGAGGTGTGTCGTGTCATCGGTGCTAGAGAAGGCAACGAGGCTGGTCGTCAAGGTCGGCTCGAGCCTGGTCACCAACCGGGGCGAGGGACTGGACCTGGAGGCGCTCGCGCGCTGGGCCGGGCAGATCGCGCAGTTGCGGCGCATGGGGCGCGAGGTCGTGCTGGTTTCGAGCGGAGCGATCGCAGCCGGCATGCAGCGCCTCGGCTGGAAGAAGCGGCCGCACGCGCTGCACGAGCTCCAGGCCGCGGCGGCCGTCGGCCAGATGGGCCTGATCCAGGCCTATGAATCGTGCTTCCGCCAGCACGACCTCACGACCTCGCAGATCCTGCTGACCCACGAGGATCTTGCCGACCGCAAGCGCTATCTCAACGCGGGCTCCACGCTGCGCACGCTGCTCGCACTCGGGGTCGTGCCCATCATCAACGAGAACGACACCGTCGCCATCGACGAGATCCGCTTCGGCGACAACGACACGCTGGCGGCCATGGTCACCAACCTGATCGAGGCCCATGCGCTGATCATTTTCACCGACCAAGCCGGCCTCTATAGCCGCGACCCGCGCAAGGATCCCGCGGCAACGCTGATCCCGGAGGTGAGCGCGAACGATCCTGGCCTCGAAGCGATGGCGGGCGGCGTGGGCAGCTCCATCGCGCTCGGCGGCATGCTGACCAAGGTACTCGCCGCACGGCGCGCGGCGCGCAGCGGCGCGCACACGGTGGTCGCCCCCGGGCACGAGAAAGACGCGCTGGTGCGGCTCGCCCGCGGCGAGCGCCTCGGCACGCGTTTCGTCGCCGATCAACCGACGCTGGCCGCGCGCAAGCAATGGCTTGCCGACCATCTGCAGGTGCGAGGCAGCGTCGTGCTGG
>DATFVY010000090.1:0-6465 GCA_035259925.1 Burkholderiales bacterium | reverse complement strand
GACCTCGAATCCGATGCCGCCGGGGCGCAGGGCGCTGACCCCTTCCTGGATGCTTTTTACGCCGGCATCCGAGTTGGATTGCATCAACCCCGAGGCGAGGTCGGTGCCCGACTTGTGGCCGCCTTCGCTATAGCCGTCGAGTTCGTTGACGTTGATCACCAGCCCGCCGAACAGCGTGGACTCGAAGGTCGCCACGCGCATTCCGGCGCGCGCGGCGTGGCCGGCGCAGGTGAGGCCGCTGATGCCTTCGCCGATCACGATCAGGTCGTAAGCCGATTGCGTCATTTCCGGTAGTTCTGTTTCTGCGGCGTCCTGGCGTCCTGGCGGTTCATTTCCTGCCTCTTTGCAGGAGCGCTGGCTGGCTCTGCCGCGCCGAGTATCGGAACGAAATCCTTGCGCAGCTTCCGCGCATCGCCCAGGCGTTGCGTGATGCCGAGTGTGTCGAGAAATTCCAGTATCTCGATGGCCAGGCCTCTGCCGAGGCCGGTCGCGTCGCGGTATTGGGCCGCGGTGAACAGGCCGTTGGGGCTGGCGCGGGCTACGGCTTGCGCCGTCGCGGCGAGCGTGGCCAGCGTTGCCCGCGGGTAGAAGCGGTCCGGGGGTACCCTCATCACCTCGCCGCTACGGCTCTTGCGGTGCAGGAAATCCTTGAGCGCCGCCTCCTTGAGCTTGAGCGCGGCCGCGAGCTCCGGCACCGGCGGCGGCGCGAGGCCGCTCTTTTCGAGGGCGGGCAACACGAGCGCCCACAGCCGCTGGTCCTCCGGATTGGACGTTGCGTCGTGACCGGGCAGGCGCAGGCCGCCGCTGCCGATCTCGAGCTTGCGCTCGTCCGCGAGCTCGCGTACCAGCGCCTGGAAAGCTTCCGGCGGCAGCTGCGGCGCCAGCTTCGCATGCAGCGCCGCCGCGTCCATGCCCACCGCCTGCGGCTGGGCGCGGTGGAAATCGCGTATGGAGGCGAGGACCTTCTCGCGCAGCCCGTCGCGCCATGCGCGAGTCACGCCGGTACGGACATCCTTGCCGAGGGCGACGATGCCCGCGGCGCCGTAGAGCGCGGCCGCGCGTTCGGGCCTGATGTTGAAGGTCCGCTCGAAGCGGGTGAGGTCGACGCCCCGCTCGCCGTCCTTGAGCATGGCAGCCAGCGCGGCGTCGGGAGAGCCGCGCTCGAGCGCCTCGAGCTCCGCCCGCCGCGCGGCGGACGCGCGCCGCGCGCCGCGGGCGTGCGGGTCGAGCACCACGCCGCCGCCGAGGGTGCGGCGCGCGGACTGGTCGCGCAGGATGAAGCGGTCGCCGTTGAGGGCGCCGACCGGCTTTGCCAGGGCCAGCTGCACGATGGCCGATCCGCCGGGCGTGATCCGTTGCTCCTTCGGGACGGATACGCGGGCGGTGACGTCGGCGGTGGCGAGATGCACGTGCAGCGGGGTCCAGTGCTTCAGCGCCTCCGCTTCCGACTGGAGGACCGTGACACGCGCGTCGATCCGCTGCGTCGGCGCGTGCACCGCCTCGTGGACCAGCCAGTCGCCGCGCGCAATGGCCTCGAGGTCGGCGCCGGTGAGGTTGAGCGCGCAGCGCTGCCCGGCCTGGGCGCGCTCCGCCGGGAGCCCGCGCATCTGCACGCCGCGCACGCGCACCGGCGTGCCCTTGGGCGAGACCACGAGTCGGTCGCCGACGGCGACGGCGCCGTTGAACACGGTGCCGGTCACCACTGTTCCGCTGCCCGCGATGGTGAACGCGCGGTCAATCGCAAACCGGAAGTACTGGCCTTCCGCGGAGCGGGCGGCCTGCTCCTTCGCGGCGGCGGCGAGCAGTTCGCGCAGCGCTTCGATGCCTGTCCCGTTGACCGCGGACGCGGCGAGCCGGGGGATGCCGGCGAGCCGCGTCGGCGCAAGAAGCTCCGCTACTGCCGCGCTGACCTGCTCCGTGCGCTCGGGCGGCACGCGGTCGGTCTTGGTGATCACGGCGATACCGCGGCGTATGCCGAGGAGGTCGAGTATGTGCAGGTGCTCGACGGTCTGGGGCATCACGCCGTCGTCGGCGGCTACCACCAGCAGCACGAAATCGATGCCGCACACGCCGGCGAGCATGTTGCGGATGAAGCGCTCGTGGCCCGGCACGTCCACGAAGCCGATCACGGTGCCGTCGTCGAGCGGCCAGTACGCGAAACCCAGGTCGATGGAGATGCCGCGCGCTTTTTCCTCCGGCAGGCGGTCGGTGTCCACGCCGGTGAGTGTCTTCACCAGCAGAGTCTTGCCGTGGTCGATGTGCCCCGCTGTCGCTACTATCATCGCCGTCAGCCGTCAGTCGTCAGCCGTCCCAGATCGAGCTGCTTCAATTGCTCCACAAACTCCTCTTCGTGCTCCAGGCAGCGCAGATCCATGATGAACGCGCCATCCTTGACCCGGCCGACGACGGGGACCGGGAGCGCGCGGAAGGCCGCAGCCAGTCTCGCGGCCAGTGCCGTGCGTTGCTTGCCCGGAATGCTGACCGCAATGCCGTGGCTGTCGATCAAGTCCACCGGCAGCGAGCCGCTGCCGATCTGACTTTTCACCGGCACGATGCCGGCTTCGGCTTTGCCGCCCAGGGCAGCGCTGACTGCGGAAAGCACGCGGTGCGCCTGCGCTTCGATCTCGGCGGACGGGCGGGTGAGCAGCCGCAGCGTCGGCAGCCGGCGCTTGAGGCGCGCCGGATCGGCGTAGAGGGCGAGCACGGCCTCGAGCGCGGCGAGCGTCATCTTGTCCACCCGCAGCGCGCGCTTCATCGGGTTCTTGCGGATGCGCTCGACCAGCGCCGCGCGACCGACGATCAGCCCGGCCTGCGGCCCGCCGAGGAGCTTGTCGCCGCTGAAGGTGACGATATCCGCGCCGGCGGCGAGCGCCTCGCGCGGGGTGGGCTCATGCGGCAATCCATAGTTCTCTAGGTCCACCAGCATGCCGCTGCCGAGATCGGTGATGAGGGGCAGCTGGTGCCGGTGGGCTAGGGCGGCGAGCTTTTCTTCGGGCACTGCGGCGGTGAAGCCGTGGACGGCGTAGTTGCTGGTGTGGACTTTCATCAGCGCCGCGGTCCGCGGCGAGATCGCGCCTTCGTAATCCTTCAGATGGGTGCGGTTGGTGGTGCCGATCTCGACCAGCTTCACGCCGGCGCGCGCCATGATGTCGGGCATGCGGAAGGCGCCGCCGATCTCGATCAGCTCGCCGCGCGAGACCGGGACTTCCTTCTTCAGCCCCAGCGTGTTCAGCGTGAGGTAGACGGCGGCCGCGTTGTTGTTGACGACGAGTCCGGCTTCAGCGCCGGTCAGGCGCACGAGCCAGCGTTCCACGTGCGCGTCGCGCTCGCCGCGGTCGCCGCCGTCCAGGTCGAACTCGACGTTGACCGGGCGGGTCATTGCGCGAGCTACCGCTTCCGCGGCCTCTTGCGGCATGACTGCGCGCCCGAGGTTGGTATGCAGGACGGTGCCCGTCAGGTTGAAGACGGGCTTGAGCGACGTCCGCGTTTCGCGCGCGAGCCGCGCCGAGCAACCGCGGACGAAACCGGATTCGTCGAACGGGGCAGCAGGCTGGGAGTTGCCGGTGAGACCGCTGCGCAGCCCGGCGAGCTCGGCGCGGGCAGCCTCGGTTACGAGCGGCCGGCCGTAGCGGGCGATGAGGTCGGCAACGGCTGCCAGCTGGAGCAGCCGGTCGAGTGAGGGAATCGCGCGACGCGCGGTAACGGGCGGATTCAGCATGGGGGGCTGAAGCCGCACGACCAGCGATCGAAAAGCGGGTAGAGGCTGCGCGGCGGTGGCATGCGGAGAACGGCAGAAACGCGAGGAGGGCAGTTTAGCCCAACCGCGGACCTTGTGCTATTGTGGCCCCGCACCGAGGAGGATCGGCAATGAGAGCCGCGATCAACACCGTCCTGGCGTTGATGGCAGCCATACACGCTTGCGGGGTGCCGGCGCAGAAGCCGGAGGCCTCGACCTATCCGGTGCGCCCGATCCGCTTCATCTGCCCTTACGTGCCGGGCGGTGCCGGCGACATCTTCACGCGCACCATTGCCCAGAAGCTCGCCGAATCGCTCGGCCAGACGGTCGTGGTCGACAACCGCCCGGGCGCGAACGGCGGCATCGGCACCGACATCGTCGCCAAGGCCCCGGCCGACGGCTACACGTTACTGATGGGGAATAGCGGTCCCCTCGCGGTGAATCCCGTGCTGTACCAGAAGGTGCCGTACGACCCGCTCAAGGACTTCGCGCCCATCACGCAGGGCACCTTATACATGTACGTGCTGGTGGCGCCGGCGGCGATGCCCGTGGTCAGCCTCAACGACTTCATCGCGGTGCTCAAGTCCAAGCCGGGACAGCTGACCTACGGCTCGACCGGCGTCGGCGGCGGCAATCACCTGTCGGGCGAGCTTTTCAACCTCATGACGGGCACCAAGTCGATACACGTGCCCTACACGGGGAGCGCCGCGGCGCTGGCTGCGCTGCTGGGCGGACAGATCAACTACATGTTCGATACGGTTATCACTTCCGTTCCGCACCTGCGCGCCGGGCGCTTGAGAGGGCTCGGAGTAACGGCGCTGCGGCGCGCATCCGCGCTGCCGGAGGTGCCTACCCTTGACGAGCAGGGCCTGAAGGGTTTCGAGCTCACGCAGTGGCAGGCCGTCGTCGCGCCCGCGGGCACGCCGAAGCCCATCGTCGATGTGCTCTATCGCGAGGTGGCGAAGGCGCTCAAGATGCCCGACGTGATCGAACGGCTCGCGACGCAAGGCGGTAACGAGCTGGTCGGAAACTCGCCGGAGGAGTTCGCGCAGGTGATCAAGAACGACCTCGCGAAGTACGCGAGGCTCGTCAAGTCGGCAAACATTCAAGTGCAGTGAAAGGAAACCGCCGCGGTTTCGCGGTGGCATCTTCCTCGGCGCCATGCCTGATCGGTCCCCGTCGATGAATTCTGGCACGCGAGCCCGCGACGTCGCAATCGCGGCCGTTATTTCCATCGTCTTCGTTGCGTTTCAGATTCAGGCCTCCCTCCATGCCGGCGCGCTGAGTTTCCCGCCCACCTACGACGATGTCGTCTATTACTTCGATGCCGCCACGCGCGTGCAGACGTTCTGGCAGGGTCGTTTCACCGACCTGGTGCACGGCTACATCTCCAACCCGCCCCAAGCGCCTGGCGCCACGCTTTTGGCGGCGATCGGTTTCCTGCTGTTCGGCATCAAACCCTGGGCTGCCGACAGCGCGAACGCCCTGCCCCTGTTCGTCTTCGTGCTTGTCCTGATGCGGCTGTTTTCCGGCCTTCCGCTCGGCATTGTGCTGCCTGCCATTATCGCAGTCCTGGGCATACCGATATTCGGGCTTGCCATCGTCGAGTTTCGGCCGGACATGTGGTGTGCCGGCCTGACCGTCGGCGGCACGCTGCTCATCGCGTTGCGGGATCCGCGCGACACTCGCACCGCCGCCGGGGCGGGTATCGCCTTTGCCACTGCGCTCCTGATGAAACCGACGTTCTCGCCGCTGGTCGTGATCCTGTTCGGCACCGCCCTGGTGCTTCGTCTGGCGCCGTATCTCCGGGAACGCGCGCAATGGTGGGGCGCAACCAGGGCGTGCCTGATCGTTGGCGGCCTTGCCGTGCTGATCGCCGGTCCGCACTACGTTCTCGCTCTGCCGGAACTCGCATATCGCTATTACCCCCACCTTTTTGGGGACTTGGCGGAGGTGTGGCAGCTGCGGCTCAGCGCGACCGAAAAGGCACTCTACTTTCTCACTAGCAACGGGTCATTGCTCCGCCGGTGGGTCTATGTCGGCATCCCGACCCTCGCCGTTCCGCTCGTTCTCATTATCAGGCGGCACGAGTTGGCGTGGCAGGCTTCAATCATCGCTATCCTCGCATTGATCGCCTACATCATCGTCAGCTTGCTGGGAAGGTCTCCATTCGTAGGCAGCATCTTTCACGCTTACGTCGCCGGCGCGATCATCATCTGCGCGGCTACCGGCCTGCGCATGCTCTATCGCAGCAAGACGACCAAGGCGGCCTACGTAGCGGCATTTGCGTTCCTATGCCTAGCAGTCGTCACCTACCGCGTGCCTTGGTACGGTGGGGTGCATTCACCCAAGATTGCGGCTTCGCGCCAGGCGGCCATCGCTGAAACCGCCTCGTTTTTCAGGTCGGATCGCGACTTGGCGCGCAAGACGGTTGTGTTCGTGCATATCGGCCAATACATGAACCCTGACACACTGGCATGGAGATTCTTGCAAGACGGGACGCAGATACCGACTTTCGCCGCTGATGTTTTCTCCGACGACCTGGCGCGCCATGTCGCGCTGTTTGGCCGGTCCGACTACGTGATTACCTTGACGCCCGACCATCCGGACAGCCTACGCTGGCTCCCCAGCGCCAAGCTCGCCGACAAGATCAACGGCATGCTCGACGCCGAAACCGGGTTTGAGCTTGCGAAGACGATTCTTCCTCCAGGGGAACCCGGGGAGATGCG
>DATFVY010000089.1:0-11794 GCA_035259925.1 Burkholderiales bacterium | reverse complement strand
ATGCGCGACCTGCGCGCGCACGACGTCGAGATGCTCACCATCGGCCAGTACCTGCAGCCCTCGCCCCACCACCTGCCGGTCGCGCGTTACGTGGAGCCCGCGATATTCGACGAGTTTGCGCGCCGCGCTCGCGAGATGGGCTTCACCCATGCCGCCTGCGGGCCGCTGGTGCGCTCTTCCTATCACGCCGACCAGCAAGCCCATGAAGCCGGCGTAGTCTAGGCCGGCTCCTTCAGCTTTTCTTCCAGCAAGCTGTTGAACCTCGCGAGGTCGGTTTCGCCCTGCGTGCGGCTGACGATGTTGCCGCGCCTGTCGATGACGAAGGTGGTGGGAGTCAGCGTCACGTCGCCGTACGCTTTCGCCAGTTCCCTCATGGGGTCCAGCGCGACCTTGAACGGGAGCCGGTTCGCCTCGGCGTAGCGGATGACGTAGCTGGGCGGATCATGCTGCATCGCGACCGCGATGAATTCCAGGCCGCGGTCGCGGTAGCGGACATAGGTGCGCGCCATGTCCGGCATCTCCTTCACGCAGACCGCGCAGTCCGTGGCCCAGAACTTGACGATCACCACCTTGCCCAGAAGGTCGCGCGCTGCGATGCGCTCGCCTTGCAGCGAGACAAAAGTCACTTCCGGCGCCGGCCGCGGCTGCCCGCAGCCGGCGAGCGGCAGGCACGCCGCGAGGACAGCTAGAATGAAGCCGCAAGGGAGGCGAACCATGCGACGTATTCTGAGTGGACTGGCCCTGCTTGTCATCAGCACTCACGCGGTCTCCGGTCTCGAGGACATCTCGCAGACCGAGGCCGTCCGGGCACTGCGGCAAGCGCTGAACGACGGGTCGCTCGCCGCGGTCGCGAAGCTGGGCGTCGAGGACGGTTTTTTCAAGAATCCCAGGGTCAAGATCCCGCTCCCGCCGTCGCTGCAAAGGGTCGAGCGCGGATTGCGCGCCTTCGGCATGAAGCGCGAAGCCGATGACCTGGTGCTCGCGATGAACCGCGCGGCGGAGGCGGCGGTGCCCGAGGCGAAGCAATTGCTCGCCGACGCGGTTAAGAAGATGACCGTCCAAGACGCGAAAAAGATACTCACCGGCGGCGACACCGCGGCGACGGACTACTTCAAACGTGCGACGCAAGGCCAGCTTACGCAGCGCTTCCTTCCGGCCGTGAAGAAGGCGACCGAACGCGTCGACCTCGCGCAGAAGTACAACGCTGTCGCCGGGCAAGGGCTCGCGCTGGGCCTGATCGAGGAAGAGGAAGCGAGCATCGAGCGCTATGTCACGGCCAAGACGCTCGACGGTCTCTACTTCATGATCGGAGAGCAGGAAAAAGCGTTCCGCAAGGACCCGGTGCGCGCCTCAAGTGAAATCGTGCGCAGGGTCTTCGGCGCGATGCGTTGAGCCCTCCGGCCCGTCACTGCGTCACCTCGTCACCGCGTCACTTTCCAGACGGCGCGGCGGCTGGTCGGAGCGGTCGAGCACAAGGCGCCTGGCCTCGGCGCGCGCGAAATCGAGGAATGCGCGCGCGGCAACCGAGAGGTGCTTGCCGACGGGATAGACGAAATGCCACTGGCTCTCCAGGGGGAAGCCCTGGACGTCGAGGCAGGCCAGCTTGATGTCCTCAGGCTCCACGCCCAGCGTGTAGCGGGACAGGACCGACACGCCCAGTCCGGCCAGTATCGCCTCGCGGACCGCCTCGTCCGTGGAAAGCTCCATGCGTATCTTCGGGGCAAGCCCGTGCGACGCGAACAATTCCTGCGTGACCATGCGCGTGCCCGATCCGGCTTCGCGCATGAGGAAGGGCTCCTGCGCGAGGCGCGCGAAGGGCACGTTGCTCGCGCCCACCAGCGGATGGTCGTGGCGCGCGACAACGACCAGCGGGTTGGACAATATGGCCTGGACGACGACTTCGCGCCCCTCCGGCGGATGCGCGAACATGTAGAGATCGTCCTCGTTGTTCTCCAGCCGCTCGATGAGGGTGCGGCGGTTATGGATCTGCAGCGAGGTCTCGATGCCGGGATGGAGCTGGCTGAACGCGCCGAGCAGCCTGGGCGCGAAGTGCCGCGCCATCGAGGTGGCGGCCAGCTGCAGGCGCCCGGAAGCGAGCCCCCGCATCTCGGCCAGCGTTTCCTCGAGGCGGGCGAGCGCATGAAAGACGTCGGCGCAGCCCGCGAAGACCCGCTTGCCTGCTTCCGTGAGGTACAGGCGCCGTCCGACCTGCTCGAACAGGGGAAGCCCGACGGTTTCGCTGAGCTTCCTCACCTGGACCGAGGCGGTCGGCTGGGCGATGTGGAGCTCCTCGGCGGCGCGGGCCAGGCTGCCCAGGCGCGCGCTGGCCTCGAAGACACGCAACTGCGGCAGCGTCCCGTGCTTGAGATAACGTCGTATGTCCGATTGCGGCATGGCGGCTCCTTTTCCTACGCCATCCGCCATGCTTGAATGCACAGCGGCCTTCACCTCGCGGTGAAGGCCGCTTTCGCGAGCGCACCTTCACCTGTTCGGCAAAGGTCTCGCTCGCATCGCATCTACGACGCCGACGCGACCGGGGCGCAAGCCCGTTTTGACGATCGCGCCGTCGCAGCCAACCGGCTGCGGAAGCTACTCCCCTCTGGAGGGTGGACCGGCTTCCGCCGGTCACGGAGCCGTTTTTAACACACCCCTCCGAGGGATTCAATAGAGGCGAAGGATTACGAATCGTAAATACACCATTCACTTTTCTTCCTGAGGATTGCCGTTCCGTAATGGTAACCATCCAAAACTTCAAATTTTCCCGCCGAGGGCGCCGCCGCATACTCCGGACGCGGCAATCACAGAACCCATCGGAGCCCGGTATGCACGACAAGGAATGCCACGGCAAGGCCATCGCGGAAGTCGCCAGCAACTTCCAAACCCACCTCGACCACGGCCTCAGCCAGAAGGAATCCGAGGAGCGGCTGCGCACGCTCGGCGCAAACGAGCTCACGGAGAAGCCGCGACCGGGCTTCCTGGCGCTGCTGTGGAACCAGTTCAACAACTACCTGGTGATCATCCTGATCGTGGCGGCGCTGATCGCGCTCGCGCTCGGCGAATGGGTCGACTCGATCGCCATCATGATCATCGTCGTGCTCAACGCCGTGGTCGGCGTAATACAGGAATCGAAAGCCGAGCAGGCGCTGGCCGCACTCAAGAAGATGTCGGCGCCCAACGCGCAGGCCATCCGCGACGGGCGGCAAGTGACGGTGCCGGGGCGGGAGCTCGTGCCCGGCGACGTCGTGCTCCTCGAGGCCGGGAACTACGTGCCGGCCGACCTGCGTCTCGTCACGAGCGTCAACCTGAAGGTCGAGGAAGCCTCGCTGACCGGCGAATCGGTGCCGGTGGAGAAGAACGCTGGAGCCGTGCTCGACAGGGAAATCCCGCTGGGCGACCGCAGGAACTCCGCCTACATGAGCACGATGGTGACCTACGGCCGCGGCAAGGGGATCGTCACCGGCACCGGCATGCACACCCAGATCGGCCTCATCGCCGAGATGATCCAGTCCTACGAGGACGAGGACACTCCGCTGCAGCAGAAGCTCGAGCACCTCGGCAAGGTGCTGGGCACGATCTGCATCGCGATCTGCGCCTTCGTCTTCATCTACGGCCTGGTGCGGGACACCAGGCTCACCGATATCTTCACCATCGGCTTCCTCAACTACCTGCAGGGCGAGCAGAAGGACATCATCAACCTCTTCATGACGGCGGTGAGCCTCGCCATCGCCGCTGTCCCCGAGGGCCTGCCGGCGATCGTGACGATCTGCCTCGCGCTGGGCATGCAGCAGATGGTCAAGCGCCACGCGCTGATCCGCAAGCTGCCCGCGGTGGAGACGCTGGGCTGCGCCACGGTCATCTGCTCGGACAAGACCGGGACGCTGACGCAGAACGAGATGACGGTGGTGCAGGGTTGGACCGGCAACAAGCGCTTCCGTGTCACCGGCGAGGGCTACAACCCCACGGGGCAGTTCTCGGTCGACGGCATGCCGTTCGATACGCGCAATGACCCTGAGGCGGCGCTGCTGCTGCAGGGCGCGCTGCTCTGCAACGACGCGAAGCTGGACGAGCAGGGCGACGACGCCGGCAAGCGCGCGTGGCGGATCATCGGCGACCCCACCGAGGGCGCCATGGCCGTGGTCGCAGTCAAGGCCGGCTACCGGCGGGAGGAACTGGAAAAGACCCTGCCGCGGGTGCAGGAGATTCCGTTCGACTCGGACCGCAAGCGCATGACCACCCTGCATGACACGCAGGGCCAGGCGGCGGCCGCGGGCTTCCGCTACCCGCGCTTCATCGCGTTCGTGAAGGGCGCGCCCGACGTCATCCTCGATCTCTGCGGGCACATCCAGCAGGGCGGGCAGGCCACGCCGCTGACTGCTGAAAAGCGCAAGCAAGTGCTGGAGCAGAACCGCGACCTCGCGAGCAACGCGCTGCGCGTGCTGGGCGTGGCCTACCGTGCGCTCGACGGCGTTCCCGAAAACCCCACGCCCGAGACCGTCGAGAAAGGTCTCACCTTCATCGGGCTGCTGGGCATGATAGACCCCGCGCGGCCGGAGGTGACCGAAGCGGTCAAAGTGGCGACCGGAGCGGGGCTCAAGAGCGTCATGGTCACCGGCGACCACAAGGAGACCGCCGAAGCGATCGCCCGGGAGATCGGCATCCTCACCAAGGGCGGCCTGGTGCTGACCGGTCCCGAGATCGAGAAGCTCTCAGACGCCGAATTGGCCGCCAGGGCCGACCGGCTGCAGGTGTGCTGCCGGGTTTCGCCCCAGCACAAGACGCGCATCGTCGACGCGATGAAGGCGCGCGACCACGTGGTGGCGATGACCGGGGACGGCGTGAACGATGCGCCGGCGCTCAAGCGCGCGAGCATCGGCGTCGCCATGGGCATCACCGGCACCGATGTGTCCAAGCAGACCGCGGACATGGTCCTCACCGACGACAACTTCGCCAGCATCGTCTCGGCGATCGAGCAGGGCAGGATCATCTATTCCAACATCCGAAAGTTCGTCTACTTCCTGCTCGCGTGCAACGCCGGCGAGATCCTCATCATCTTCGGCTCCATGCTGTTCGGCCTGCCCATCCCCCTGCGGCCGGTGCACCTGCTGTGGCTCAACCTCGTGAGCGACGGCGCCCCCGCCCTCGCGCTCGGCATGGAAAAGGGCGACCCGGACATCATGAAGCACGCGCCGCGACCCCCGAAGGAGCCGGTCATCAACCGCGACATGGCGATCGGCATCGGCGTCATCGCCGCGGTCGACGCGGTCGCCATCCTGACGGCCTTCTACCTCGGGTTGCAGCGCTACCCGGGCCATCTCGAGGCGGCGCAGACCATCGCCTTCGTCACGCTCTGCACTTCCGAGCTGATCCGCGCCTATACCGCGCGCTCGGAGTACCACAGCGTGTTCGCGATCGGCGTTTTCTCGAACAAGTGGATGAACTGGGCGGTGCTCGTGTCGTTCTCGCTGGTCCTTGCCGTGGTGTACCTCCCCTTCCTGCAGCCGTTCTTCGACACCGTGCCGCTTTCGGGGGACGACTGGCTGCTCATGCTGCCCTTCTTCTTCGCCTCGCCGATCGCAATGGAGCTCCTCAAGCTGTACTTCCGCCGCCGGGCGCTGCCCCTGGCCGACGCCGCGGCGGAGCCGGCGCCCTCGCTGCAGCGCCTGTCCCATGCCGGGGCCGCACGCTCCGGCGCGGGCGGCGACGCCATGCGCCGGGTGCTCGTCCCTGTCGACGGCTCCCGCAATTCCGAGTTCGCGGTGCGGCACGTCGTCCAGCGCTTCCTGGGCAACACGGCGATGGAGGTGCACCTTCTCAACGTGCAGCCTTCGTTCGGCGGCTATATCTCGCGCTTCGTGAGCCGCAAGACGCTGCACGATTTCCACCGCGACGAGTCGGAGAAGGCGCTGCGGCCGGTGCGCCAGCTCCTCGACGGCTTCGGCGTGCCCTATTCAGTGCACACCGCCGTGGGAGACCGGGCGCAAGCCATCGTCGCCACGGTGAGGCGCCTGCGCTGCGACGAGATCGTGATGAGCACCGCGCGCAAGAACTCGCTCACGCGGCTGGTCGAGAACTCGGTCACCAACAAGGTGCTCGAGCTCACGCCCGTGCCGGTGGAGGTGATCGCGGGCGACTCGGTGTCGCCGTGGGAGCGCTACGGCATTCCGGCCAGCCTCGCCACCCTGCTGGCACTGCTGGTGGCGGCGGTGGATTGACGTCCGTCGACGGTGCGGGTCAGTGCGCCTTGTCCCAGTTGGGGCCGGCGCCGACGTCCACCACCAGCGGCACTGAGAGCTGCGCCACCGAGCCCATGAGCCGCGGCAGCTCGCGCCTGACCGTTTCGACTTCCTGCTCGGGGGTCTCCAGCACCAGCTCGTCGTGCACCTGCATGAGGAGCCGCGTCCCCAGGCGCTCCCGAGCCAGCCATCGGTCCACGGCGATCATCGCCATCTTGATCAGGTCGGCGGCCGTGCCCTGCATGGGCGCGTTGATCGCGGCGCGCTCCGCCCCCTGGCGGCGCGGCGGACTGCCGCTCTTGATCTCGGGCAGCCACAGCTTGCGGCCAAATACGGTCTCAACGTAGCCCGTCGCGCGCGCCGACTCCCGCGTGCGCTTCATGTAGTCGGCCACGCCGGGGTAGCGGCTGAAGTAACGGTCCATATACTGCTGGGCGGCTGCGCGCTCGATGCCCAGCTGGCGTGCGAGCCCGAACGCCGACATGCCGTAGATCAACCCGAAGTTGATGACCTTGGCGTAGCGGCGCTGCTCGGCGCCGACGTCCCCCGGCGCCACGGCGAAGATCTCCGCCGCAGTGGCGCGGTGCACGTCCTCCTCCGCGGCGAACGCCCGCAGCAGGTTCGCGTCGCGCGAGATGTGCGCCATGATGCGCAGCTCGATCTGTGAGTAGTCGGCGGAGACGATGACGCTGCCCGGCGGCGCGATGAACGCCTCACGGATGCGGCGCCCCTCCGCGGTGCGGATGGGGATGTTCTGCAGGTTGGGGTCGTTGCTCGCCAGCCGCCCCGTGACCGCCACTGCCTGCCCGTAGTTGGTATGCACGCGTCCTGTGCGCGGGTTGATCGACTGCGGCAGCTTGTCCGTGTAGGTGGACTTGAGCTTGGCCAGTCCGCGGTAATCGAGTATCAGCTTCGGCAGCGGGTGGTCGAGCGCAAGCTCCTGCAGCGCATCCTCGTCCGTGGACGGCGCGCCACTCGGCGTCTTGCGCAAGGGCTTCAGCCCCTGCTTCTCGAACAGGATTTCCTGGATCTGCCGCGGCGAGTTGAGGTTGAAGGGCTGGCCGGCCTGCTCGTGGGCGCGGGCCTCGATCTGCCCCATCTTCTCGCCGAACTCGGTCGTCAGCGCTTTCAGCAGCTCGCGGTCGAGCAGCACGCCGTTGCGCTCCATGCCGAACAGCACCGCCACGAGCGGCATCTCCACGTCGCGATAGACCGCCGCGAGCTTCTCCTCGGCCTGGACGCGCGGGAACAGCGCCTGGTGCAGCCTGAGCGTGACGTCCGCGTCCTCCGCGGCGTACTCCGCCGCGCGTTCCACCGGCACCTGCTCGAAACCGATGCGGGAGGCGCCTTTCCCGGTGACCTCGTCGTAGGTGATGGTCTTCAATCCGAGGTGGCGCTCTGCGAGGTCGTCCATGTCGTGGGACTGGTGGCTCTCCAGCAGGTAGGACTGCAGCAGCGTGTCATGCTCGCAGCCCGCGAGGCGGATGCCGTGGTTCGCGAGCACGTGCATGTCGTACTTCGCGTTCTGCGCGAGCTTCGCGCGGGTCCCGTCCTCGAGCCACGGCTTGAGCCGCGCCAGCACCGCCGCGCGGTCGAGCTGGTCAGGCGCGCCGGCGTAGCGGTGCGCGAGGGGAATGTAGGCCGCCGCGCCCGACTCGATCGCAAGCGAGAGCCCCACCAGCTCCGCCCTCGTCTGGTCCAGGCTGGTGGTCTCGGTATCGAAGGCCGTCAACCGCGCGCCGGCAATCTTCGCCAGCCATGCATCCAGCTGCCGGTCGGTCGTTACGGTCTCATAGTTGCCGGAGACCTTGCGGGTGGGAGCGGGCGCTTCCGCCTCGGTCGGGGTGGCGCGCCCGCTCGTTGGCGCCGCTTCCTCGGTGTCGGCCGGGGCCCCCTCCTCCAGCTCGCGCCTCCAGGACTTGAAGCCGAAGCGCTCGAACAGCTCCGCCAGCTTCGCGTTATCGCGCGGGCGCAGAGCAAGGTCGCTGAGGCCCAGCGGCAGCGGGACATCGCACTTTATGGTGAGCAATTCGCGCCCGCGCGGCAGCCAGTCGAGCTTCTTGCGGAGATTGTCGCCGATCGCGCCGCCGATCTCCGGCGCGTGCTGCATGACACCCTCCAGGCTGCCGTACTGCCCGAGCCATTTCACGGCGGTCTTGGGGCCGACTTTCTCCACGCCGGGCACGTTGTCTATGCTGTCGCCCACCAGCGCGAGGTAGTCCGTGAAGCGCGCGGGCTTGATGCCGAACTTCCCCTCCACGCCCGCCTCGTCCAGCACCTCGTTCGTCATCGTGTTCACCAGCGTCACCCGGTCGTTCACGAGTTGCGCGAAGTCCTTGTCGCCGGTGGAGATGGTGACCTTCATGCCGTCGCCCGCCGCCTGCCGTGCGAGCGTCCCGATCACGTCATCGGCCTCCACGCCCTCGATCTCCAGCAGGGGCCAGCCGAGCGCGACGATTGCCTCCTTGAGAGGTTCGATCTGCAGGGCCAGGTCGCCGGGCATCGGCTCGCGGTTGGCCTTGTACTCCGGGTACACCGCGTCGCGGAAAGTCTTGCCTTTCGCGTCGAAGACACACGCGACATAGTCGGCTGGCGCGTCCTTCAGCAGGCGGCGTAGCATGTTGAGCATGACGTAGATCGCGCCGGTCGGCTCGCCCCTGGCGTTGCGCAGTTCGGCCTGCCGCAGCGCGTGAAATGCGCGATACAGGTACGACGAGCCGTCAACCAGCAGCAGCGTCTTCATTCATGCTGGTAACGGGGATCGGCGCTTATACTGTTCACTGTTCACCGATCACTGTTAACGGAGTGGCCATGGCCGAGAAAGAGAAGCTGCCCAACGCCCTGTCGCCCGAGCTCGTGGAAAAAAGATGGACGGCTCGCGAGTCGTGGCGGGTGTTCCGGATTATGTCAGAATTCGTCGAGGCGACGGAACGCTTGAGCGCGATCCGTCCCGCAGTAAGCATTTTCGGCAGCGCCCGCACGCCGCCCGGCCATCCGTACTACGTTCTTGCCGAGAACATCGCCCGCCAGCTTTCCGACGCCGGTTTCAGCGTCATCTCCGGCGGCGGTCCCGGCATGATGGAAGCGGTGAACAAGGGCGCCTACGCCGGCGCCAGCCCGAGCGTGGGGCTCAACATCCAGCTGCCGCACGAGCAGGCGGCCAACCTCTACCAGGACGTGAGTCAGACGTTCCGCCATTTCTTCACCCGCAAGGTAATGTTCGTCAAGTACGCGACCGCGTGGGTGGTGATGCCGGGTGGATACGGCACGCTCGACGAGCTGTTCGAAGCGCTCACCCTGGTGCAGACCGGCAAGACGCGTCGCATGCCGATCATTCTCGTGCACGGGCCATACTGGCGCGGGCTGCTCGACTGGATGCGCCGCACGCTGGTTGCCGAAGGCATGATCGACGCCGGTGACATGGACTTGATCCAGATCCACGACGAGCCGCGGGCGGTGGTGGACGCGATCTTCGACTACTACGAAAAGCGCGGCTTCGAGCCGTCGGCCGAGGAGCGCGAGGTCCTGCTCAACCTCTAGGAATCCGGGTCATCCCTTCCAGCAGAGCGCCGGAACGGCGATAATCGCGCCCTGTCTAACAAGACATGAGCAACATGCGCTCAACGCTTCTCGCTCTGCTGCTCGCCGTGGCCTTGCCCGTGGCCGCGCAGCAGTCGCAGCCCCCCGGGCTGCAACCGCTGCCCGCGCCCCCTCCGCCGCCGCCGGGCTACGAGCCCGACCCGGCCCTGGAGCCGCAGGTGACGATATACAAGCGCGGCACCGACACCATCGAGGAGTACCGCCTCAATGGCAGGGTCTACATGGTCAAAATCACGCCCACGACCGGCAAGCCGTACTACCTCGTGGACAATATCGGGAACGGCAAATTCGTTCGCTACGACGACTATGACACCGGCTTCCGGCCGCCGTCGTGGGTGATTTTCCAGTTCTGACGCTTGCCGATCGTGCAGTGTGGTGCGAAGGGCGGGCCCATGGGGGTTCCCGATTCCCGCTTCCCCATTTACCATTCACGGCATGTCGGTCTACACCACCGTCACCCGCGAACAGCTCAGTACCTGGCTCAAGAACTATTCCGTCGGACCGCTGGTGGCCCTCGAAGGTATACCGGCCGGGATCGAGAACACGAACTACTTCGTCACCACCGGCGGGGGCCGCTACGTCCTGACGCTGTTCGAGCGGCTCACCGCGCGTGAGCTGCCGTTCTACCTCAATCTGCAGGACCACCTGGCGGGCAAGGGCATACCCTGTCCCCAGCCCGTGGCCGACCAGCGCGGGGCTTTTCTCGGCGAGCTGAACGGCAAGCCGGCTGCGCTCGTAAGCTTCCTGAAGGGCAAGGACCTCTCGGCGCCCTCGGCCGCCCAGTGCGCCCAGGTGGGTGCGATGCTCGGCCGCATCCACGCCGCGGGCGCCGACTATGCCAGGCGCCTGGACAACCCGCGCGGGCCGAAGTGGTGGACCGCGGTCATGCCCGAGATCATTCCGTTCCTCGGCGCCGACGACGTAGCACTGCTGCGCGAGGAGGTGCGCTTCCAGGCGCTGCACCGCAGGGACGAGCTGCCGCGTGGCGCGGTCCATGCCGATCTCTTCCGCGACAACGTCCTGTTCGACAACGCCCGCATCTCGGGCGTGATCGACTTCTACTTCGCCTGCACCGATCCCCTGCTCTACGACGTCGCCATCGCCGTCAATGACTGGTGCGTGACGGGCGGTCGCACGCTGGACGCGCCGGGAGCGGCGGCGCTGCTGGACGCCTACCAGAAGGTCCGGCCGTTCACCGCTGGGGAGCGCGCCTCGTGGCCGGTGATGCTGCGCGCCGGGGCGCTGCGCTTCTGGGTGTCCCGGCTCTACGACTTCTACCTGCCGCGGCCGGGGGAACTGACGCACGCCAAGGACCCGGTCCACTTTCGGGACATCCTCAAGCTGCACGTCGAGCGTGGGGACAAGGTACCGCAGCTCGCCGGCTAGGATCCGGGAATCAGGCGGCGATCAGCCGGGCGTATTCCAGCATCAGCCACTTCAGCCCGCCCTTCTTGAAGTTGACCTGCACGCGCGCGTCCGCGCCGCGTCCCTCGGCGCCGACAATGACCCCGGCGCCGAAGGTGGGATGCACCACGCTCTGTCCGACTCGCCAGGGCGAGTCGCTCATGGGTGATGCGTGATGGGTGATGGGTGATGAGTAACCCCCGCTGCGCGGGCTCACCGTCTTGACCCGGTTGATGCGGCGCATCAGCTGCTCCGGGATCTCGTGGAAGAAACGCGAGGCGACGCCGAAGCGCGTCTGGCCGTGCAGCATCCGGCTCTGCGCGAGCGAAAGATAGATCCGGCGCCGGGCGCGGGTAAGCGCGACGTACATCAGGCGCCGCTCCTCCTCGATTCCGTCGACCTCGGTCAGGCTGTTTTCGTGGGGAAACAATCCCTCTTCCAGGCCGCTCACGAACACGCTGTGGAACTCCAGGCCCTTGGCCGAGTGCGCGGTCATGAGCTGCAAGGCATCCGCGCCGGCGCCCGCCTGGTGCTCGCCGCCCTCGAGGGCGGCGTGG
>DATFVY010000088.1:0-2133 GCA_035259925.1 Burkholderiales bacterium | reverse complement strand
GCATGAAACCGGTCTGGATCATCGACGACGACCGCTCGATCCGCTGGGTGTTCGAGAAGGCGCTGACGCGCGAGAACATTGCCTACAAGACCTTCGCCTCCGCGCAGGAGGCGCTGGCCGCCCTCAATACCGAGACGCCGCAGGTGGTGGTGAGCGACATCCGAATGCCGGGTGAATCGGGCGTGGAGCTGCTGCAGCGGGCGAAAGCGCTGCACGCCAGCCTGCCGGTCATCATCATGACCGCCTATTCGGACCTGGAGAGCGCGGTCAGCGCGTTCCAGGGCGGCGCCTACGAATACCTGCCCAAGCCGTTCGATGTGGACCACGCTGTGGAGCTGATCCGGCGGGCGATGGAAGAGAGCGTGCGCCAGGAAGGCGGTGCCGACGAGACGGGGGAGAGTCCCGAGATCCTCGGCCAGGCGCCGTCCATGCAGGATGTGTTCCGCGGCATCGGCCGGCTCGCCACGTCCCACGCCACGGTGATGATCACCGGGGAATCGGGCACCGGCAAGGAGCTGGTGGCGCGCGCGCTGCACCGCCACAGCCCGCGCTCAGCGAAGCCGTTCATCGCCATCAATACCGCAGCCATCCCGCGCGAGCTGCTGGAATCGGAATTGTTCGGGCACGAGCGCGGTGCCTTCACCGGCGCGCAGGTCCAGCGGCGCGGACGATTCGAGCAGGCCGAGGGCGGCACGCTGTTCCTGGACGAGATCGGCGACATGCCGCAAGAGCTGCAGACGCGCCTGCTGCGGGTGCTGTCGGACGGCCAGTTCTACCGTGTCGGGGGGCATCAGCCGCTCAAGGCCAACGTGCGCATCATTGCGGCCACCCACCAGGAGCTCGAGGCGCGGGTGAGCCAGGGACTGTTCCGGGAGGACCTGTTCCATCGCCTCAACGTCATCCGCCTGCGGCTGCCGCCCCTGCGGGAGCGGCGCGAGGACATTCCGCTGCTGGCTCGTCACTTCCTGGCGAAAAGCGCGCGCGAGCTCGGTGTGGAGACCAAGCGCCTGTCCGAGGCCGCGCTCAAGTATCTCGCCGCGCAGGATCTCCCCGGCAACGTGCGCCAGCTCGAGAATATCTGCCACTGGCTGACGGTGATGGCGCCATCGGTCGCGATCGAGGTCAAGGACCTGCCGCCGGAGTTGCGCGCCGAGGCGCCGGCGGCGGCGACGAGCTGGGCCGCGGCGCTGGAAAAAGAGGTGGAGGGCCTGCTGGGCCGCGGCGAAACCGCGGTGATGGAGGCGCTCCTGCGGCGCTTCGAGAGGGCGCTCATCCTGAAAGCACTGGCCCACACCGGCGGCCGCCGCATCGAGGCTTCCCAGCTCCTCGGCCTGGGCCGCAACACCCTCACCCGCAAGATCCAGGAGCTCGGGATCGACTCGAAAAAGAGCGAGTGAATCGTGATTCGTGAATCGACCAAGCTGGTTTTCCGGGTCGAATCACAAATCACCCATCACGCATCACGCATTTCGCCTCAGGGCTGCGCTGCCTGCGGCCCGATGATGCGCAGCTCTCCCACCAGCAGCTGCCGCTGCGTGTAGGAAAACAGCGTATCGGTGCCCGCCAGCTTCTTGAAGCTGAGCGAGACCCGCTGCCGCTTGGCGCGGGCGTCACTCAGGCGGGCGTAGAGGTCGTCCACCTCGAGCACCGGGACACCGTCCACCGCCTCCAGCAGGTCGGATTTCTCGATCTCCTGCGCTTCGCCGATCGAGCCGGGCTCGACGTGGTGCACCATCAGGCCCTGCGCCCCGATCTCGAGTGCGTCGCGCAGCGTGATCGGCCCGAACAGCACCCCCGACGCGTAGACGCCGCGCTTCTCGAGCACGCGGTGCATCGGAACCTTCAGGCCGCTGACGACCGTTTCCTTTCCGCCCCGCACCACCATGAGGCTGGAGCTGGCGAGCCGGCCGCGCAGCGCGTGCAGCAGCTGGGTTTCGTTCTCGATCACGCCGCCGTCCCCGACCACCTGGCGGATGATGTCGTCGGGGAGCAGCTTGAGCCCCCCGTCGCCGGCGTAGCTGCGCGCGACCTTGAGCTCCTTGCGGTTGTCGATGTCGCGGAAGTAGACGAGCTTGAGGTCGGGCGGGGAAGGATCCGCCCCGTTCCTCAGCAGTTCCAGGACGCGGCAGGCGT
>DATFVY010000087.1:0-6231 GCA_035259925.1 Burkholderiales bacterium | reverse complement strand
TCGCTGGTCACCGGTTACCGAGGCTATCAGGCGTAGCAGCGCAGCCGACGCGAAAACTGGCGCAGGGCCTCGATCCCGCTCGCTTCCGCGCGCAGGCACCAGTCTTCCAGCTGGCGCACCAGTTGTTCCTTCGACAGGCTGGAACGTTGCCACAGCTCGGCCAGCTCCTGGCGCATGGCATACACGGTGGCCAGAACCTTGCTCTTGCCGAGCGCGTCGTGCATATTCGCGCGAACGTGCTCCGGCATCGCGCTGCCGTCGCTGTGGAGCATGCGCTTGATCGCCCCGACGTCCACGCGCACCGCGCGTGCTTTCAGGCTGCGGATCTCGTCGGCGCACGTCTGGCGCAGCGACTTCGCATACTTGGCGAGCACCTCGTAACGGTGGGTGATCACCGCCTGCACCGTGGCAAAGTCGCAGCGCGTCTTGGCCGTGTCGAGCTTCAGTTCGGGCGCGACCTTCTTGACCTGCGCCAACCCGAGGGCCTCGAGGATGCGGATGTACTGCCAGCCGATGTCGAACTCGTACCAGCGGATGGAGAAGCGGGCGGAAGTGGCGTAGGCGTGGTGGTTGTTGTGCAGCTCCTCGCCGCCGATGAGGATTCCCCACGGCACGATATTGGTGCTGGCGTCCTCCGGCTGGAAAGTGCGATAGCCCCAGTAGTGGCCGATGCCATTGATGACGCCGGCGGCGAGGAACGGTATCCACGCCATCTGCACCGCCCAGATCGCGATACCGATGAATCCGAACAGCGCGAAGTTGATCACCAGCATTGCTGAAATTCCCCACCGGTCGTGCGGGGCATACAGCTTGCGTTCGAGCCAGTCATCGGGGGTGCCGGCGCCGTACTTCTCGAGCGTTTCCTGGTTGCGCGCCTCGGCGCGATAGAGTTCGGCGCCTTCCCACAGCACCTTCTTGATGCCGTAGAACTGGGGGCTGTGCGGGTCTTCCTCGGTTTCGACCCTCGCATGATGCTTGCGATGGATCGCGGCCCAAGCCTTGGTCACCATGCCGGTGGCGAGCCACAGCCAGAAGCGGAAGAAATGGCTGACCACCGGGTGCAGGTCGAGCGCCCGGTGCGACTGACAGCGATGGAGGTAGATGGTGACAGCGGCTATCGTGATGTGGGTAGTAACCAACGCGTACACCACGTAGCCCCACCACGGCAGGTCCCAGACCCCTGTAAACATTGGCATCCTTTACTTCAAGTTATTAAGACTGGGGCAACCACCGGCGGCAGTCTACCCAAATTCACCCTGTTGGAACAGGTCGTTCCGCACGCGAAGACCGCAATCTCGAGCCTAGCTAACTGATTCAAAAGGATAACTCGACTCCCTCTTGTCTTGAGACCGATGCCGGGCTGTATCGTTCAAATGGGGTCTGGCGGGGCCTGTTTAAACCCCTGCTGCGGGCGATTTTTGGGCACGTTCCGGAGCCGGGCGGAAGGCGGCCTACACCCGGGTCATGGCCGCGGCGAAGAAGCCGTCAGTGCCGTGCACATGCGGAAGCAGGGCGAGGAAGGGGCCGGTGTCCAGCGCTATGCGCTGTTCCTGCAGCAGCTTTCCGCAGTGCAGGGGCTGGAATTCCCTGCGCTCCGCGAGAAAGACCTCGACGACGCCTTCGTTTTCCTCCCTGAGCGGACTGCAGGTCGCGTAGACGAGGCGGCCGCCGGGCTTCACGAGGTTCGCCGCGGAGCGCAGGATCGCGGCCTGCTTGAGCGCGAGCTCCTCCACCGAGCGCGGGGATTGCCGCCACTTCAGATCGGGATTGCGGCGCAGCGTGCCCAGCCCGCTGCAGGGCGCGTCGACCAGGACGCGGTCGATCTTGCCGGCAAGCCGCTTGATCCTGAGGTCGTTTTCGTTCTTGATCGGCTGCGCGTGGATATTGGAAAGGCCCGAGCGCCCGAGGCGGGGCTTCAACCGGCCCAGGCGCTGGGCCGATGTGTCGAACGCGTAGATCCGGCCGCGCGAGCCCATCAGCGCGCCCAGCATCAGACTCTTGCCGCCGGCTCCGGCACAGAAATCCACCACGAGATCGTGCCGCCTGGGGGCAAGAAGAAAGCCCAGCAACTGGCTGCCTTCGTCCTGCACCTCGATCGCTCCGCTCAAGAACAGGGGGTGACGATTGATCGCCGGCCTGCCCTTGACGCGCAGCCCCAGCGGCGAAAAGGGGGTTGGATCCGCCGGCACGCCGTCCACGGCCAGCGCCTGGCGCACTTCATCGCGCGCGGCGCGCAGCGTGTTGATGCGTAAGTCGAGCGGCGCAGCTTCGTTGAGACCGCGCGCGAACCTCATGAGCTCCGCCTCCGGGAGCCGGCTTGCGAGCCGCTCCATGAGCCAGTCCGGGAGTTCCGCGCGCACGCCGAGCGGCATGTCCTCCAGCGGCGCGGCCTTGACCCGGGAGAGCCACGTACCCTCGTCCGCCTTCAGCAGGGCGGTAAGCTCCCGCACGCTCGTGCCGCCAATGCGCGCCAGCCAGGCGAGGAGCATGTGCCGGGGCAAGCCGTCGGGAGCGAGGTGCTCGACGGTTCGCTTGCGGCGCAGCACGCCGTACACGGCGTCGGCGATGAACGCGCGGTCGCGCGCGCCGAGGGCGCGGCGGGCACCGAAGAACTCGTGCAGGACGGCGTCGGCCGGCCGGTCGAACTTCAGCGCCAACCCCAGCGCTTCCGTCGCCGCATCGAGCTGCGTGCGGGTGATCGCCATCAGAGAACCGGTAATGAGTAATGGGTAATGGGCAATGCGCCGGAACGGCGCTTCGCATCACTCATGACCCGTCACCCATTACGGGTTCTATTCTTCGCTGATGCGGATCTCGTTCACGATCTGCTCGCCGGAGAGATTGCCATCGCGGTCGTAGTGCCGGATGCGGACGGGCAGATAGCGATATTCGGCGGCGAGCCACAGCTCGATGCCCTCGTCGCCGGCGCGCGACAGCTGGCGGATCGGCAGCGCGCGCACGGTGCCGATCGGCGTGTCGAGCGGCTCCTCGGCGCGGATTTCGAAGCCGTAGACCTCGAAACGCGAACCGGTGGTGATCGGCAGCTGGTAGCGCCCCGGCTGTGGCGGCAGCAGCACGAACTGGAAGATGAAGCTCATCAAGTCCTGGGTTCCGGGTACGAGCTGCGCCGTCTTCGATTCTCGCGCATCGCCGTACGTCAGGCTGCCCGTGTCCCAATTGAAGCGGGCGCGCGACGCCTCGGTCCGGCCGCGCCGCGTGCGGCTGGTGAGAAAGGACTCCGGCTTCAGGCCGTCCGGCGTGATCTTGCCCCGGCTGATCGAGTGCAACCGCTGGGGGCGGAACAGGTCGATGAGGCCGCCGGTCTCGGCGTCGCTCGCGAGGATGTATGCGTCGTTCTCGACCTCCCACGTCTGCGCGGCGCGACCGATGAAGCCGCGCTCGCTTCCGTAGTACAGGTTGTAGGTGATGCGGCCGCGCCGCGGCAGGCTGTGCACTGCCGCAACGCTCGCCGGCGCGGCCATCGCAAGCCGCTGCGGCTCGGGCGCGGCGGCCGGTGCCTCCGCCTCCTCGGCGTCGGGTTCCAGGTCAGGCAGAACCAGCGGGCCGGGCGCGACTGGCGTGGGCAAAGGCGCAGCGGGGCGGACTACGCGGACCTGCGGTTTCGGCACGACGAGCTTCGACTCGAGGCGGACGAGCTGCGCTTCCAGCGGGCGTGGCTCTCCCGGCGCCTGCGGCATGGGTAGCCACGTCCCCGATATAACCAATCCGTGCAGGCACAGCGACAGGAGAGCGGCGATGCCCAGGCGCTCGCGCGTATTCACGGCTTCAACTCGAGCTTCGTCAGGTTGTGCTCGACGCGCGTGCCGTCGTCGTCGAGCACAACCATTTTGACCGGCAGCTGGCGATGCTGGGGGGCGAGCCAGATCTCGGCGCCGCTCTCGTCGGGCCGGTGCTGCTTCACGAGATGCAGCGTCGTCATCCTGCCAAAGGCGGTGTCGATCTCGACGCCGGGGCGGATGGTGTACCAGTGCTGGTTCAGCTTGCGGCCGTTGGTCATGGCCAGCTCGAAGCGCTCGCGGTTTGCGAACTCGAGGAACATGAACTGGTACATGACGGAGACCAGATCCTGCGTGGCCGGCGGCAGCTTGAGGCGGTCCATCGTGCCGTCGCGCGTCAGCTTGAGCTCGCCCGCCGGCCAGTCGAAATCGGCGCTGGCGCGGCGCGGATCGCCGTCTCCGCGCTTGCCTTCGAAATGCTGCGGCTGCAGCCCGGACGCAGTCACCCGCCCGCGGCTTTCGAGCCGCAGCGGCTCCCGGGCGAACAGCGCGAGCAAGCCGACGGCCTTGCTCTCGCTGACTATGCGGTAAGCGCCATCCCTGGCTTCGAACGTTTCGCTCACGACCGCCACCCGCAAGCCGTTCCACAGCACCTCGTAGCTGGCGGAGATCGATTGGGGGGGCGTGGGTGTGGCCGCCGCGCAGGACAGCGACAGGGCGATCAGAGCAGCGGACAGATTGATGGCGCGCTTCATCGCAATCGCCTCAATGTGTCTCGACGGGCGGGGACGCCAGGGCGGTATCCGGGCCGGGCGGCGTGTCCACGTCAACGGCGCCGGCGCGGCCGAGCTTGATACGCCCTTCGCAGAACCACCGGATCGCCTGCGGATAGATGCGATGCTCCTCCGCCAATACCCGGGCGGCCAGCCGTTCCTCGGTATCGCCCGGCTGCACCGGGACCGCCGCCTGGATGATGATGGGTCCGTTGTCGAGCGCGGCGTTCACGAAATGCACCGTGCAGCCGTGGACGCGCACGCCGGCCTCCAGCGCACGCCGGTGCGTGTCGAGCCCGGGAAACGCGGGCAGCAGGGAAGGGTGGATGTTCATGATGCGGCCACGGTAGCGCTCGACGAAAGCCGGCGCGAGGATGCGCATGAAGCCCGCCATGATCACGAGGTCGGGCTGGTGGCGGTCGATCTCGGCGCCGAGCGCTGCTTCGAAATCCGCCCGTTCCGGGTACCTGCGGTGGTTCACAACGGCGGTCTCGACGTGATGCGCCCGGGCGAGCTCGAGGCCGCGCGCCTTGGGCTCGTTGCTGATGACCGCCGCTATGCGCGCGGGCAGGCCGGCCCCCAGGATCGCACCCATGTTGCTGCCGCGGCCCGAGATCAATATGACTATGCGCTTTTCGGCCATATCACGTGTTCATCGGCTTGAGATCCGGCAAGCATCTGTAGTTTCGTCAGAGCGGAAGGGGGAAGCGCATCCCGCGGTTCCTGTCGCCCTCCCGTCATTAGACGATAGTGACCTGGGGAGCGTTCTTCTCGCATTTGACGACGCGCCCGATGCGCCACGCGGTTTCGCCCGCGGACTTGAGCGTCTTCAGCGCCGCGTCGACGTCGCCGGCGCCGACGACGACCACCATGCCGATGCCGCAGTTGAACACGCGGTAGAGTTCCGCGTCGGCGATATTGCCTTGGTCCTTGAGCCAGCCGAACAGCGGCGGCATCGGCCATGTAGCGCGCTCGATGCGCGCGGCGAGGCGTTCAGGGAGCACGCGCGGCACATTCTCGATGAGGCCGCCACCGGTGATGTGGGCGAGGCCCTTGACCGCGACGGACTGCACGAGCTTAAGTACCGGCTTCACGTAGATCCGCGTCGGCTCCAGGATGACATCGCTCAGCGGCCGGCCGTGGAAGCGGGCTGACAGGTCAATTCCCTTCACGGCGATGATCTTGCGGATCAGCGAATAGCCGTTGGAATGAGCGCCGCTGGCCGCCAATCCGAGGACGGCATCGCCTTCGGCGACGCCCGAGCCGTCGATGACGCGGCTTTTCTCGACGATGCCGACGGCGAATCCCGCCAGGTCGTACTCACCGGTCGGATACATGCCGGGCATCTCCGCGGTTTCGCCCCCGATCAGCGCGCACCCGGCCGTCTCGCAACCGGCCGCGATGCCCTTGACGACCTCGGTCGCGGTCGCGACGTCGAGCTTGCCGCAGGCGTAGTAGTCGAGGAAAAACAGCGGCTCGGCGCCGTGGGTGAGTATGTCGTTGACGCTCATCGCCACCAGGTCGATGCCGACGGTATCGTGGCGCTTGAGCTGAAACGCGAGCTTCAATTTGGTGCCGACTCCATCCGTGCCCGAGACCAGCACCGGCTCGCGGTATTTCTTCGGGATCTCGGCGAGCGCGCCGAATCCGCCGATGCCGGCGAGCACTTCCGGCCGGAGCGTCTTTTTTGCGAACGGCTTGATCGCTTCCACCAGCGCGTC
>DATFVY010000086.1:0-2063 GCA_035259925.1 Burkholderiales bacterium | reverse complement strand
GCTCTTGCTGGCGGGCGGCTCCTGCTTGGCGCTCCAGCTGCGCGACGTCTGGCCGGAATTGCTCTTGGCCTCGGACTTCGTGCTTGCTTTCTTGCCGGCAGACGAAGAGCTCGGCTTATCGTCGTCGTCGTCCCGCGACCTGGTGGTGGTCGAGGGCTTGCTCGGCCTGGCGCCCTCGTCCCGCCACTTGTTTTCGCTCGGGGCCCTGCCCTGCTGCGGCTGCTGCTGCATGGGTTGGTTCTGGAATAGCATCGGAAGGAAGAAGAACGCCTGGGCGGGGCGCGGGCTTGCCGCGGTCACCGCGAGCGTCACCGCGGCCAATACCACGGCGGCACTACCGGTCGGACGCAAGCGCATGACAACCTCCATCGTGAGTGTGAGCAACTTCACGTTTGCTCATAGCGCGCCGCGCTGCCCAATCCATGTGACGTCGGTCACACTTTGGCGCTTTTAACGGGAAAAAAGGCGAACCAGGGCGACCCCCTGGGGAATCAGTTCGGGCGCGCGAGCAGCGGCCGGCCGCTCGAATCCCTGATTTCGGCGGCCCACATCCGCTGGATCGCGCCGACGACGTTGTCTGGCATCGGTGCGTAGAGGAGCTGCTCCGCCAGCCTGTCGCCGTTGGCAAACGCCCAGGCGAAGAATTTGAGCGCCTCGCGGGTTGCGGACGGGTCGTCGGGCTGCTTGCGCATCACGACGAAGCTCGCGCTCGCCATCGGCCACGATTCGGTGCCGGACGTGTCGGTGAGGATCACGCCGAAACCGGGCGTCGCTTCCCAGTTGGCGTTGCTCGCCGCCGCCATCAACGAGGCGGCGTTGGGCGCGACCGCCCTGCCCTCCCGATTCACCATCCGGGCGAAGGTGAGATTGTTATGCCTGGCATAGGCGTATTCGGCGTAGCCGATCGCGCCTTTCGTCCGCGCAACGGCATTGGCGACGCCGTCATTGCCCCTGGCGCCGAGGCCGGCGGGCCATGGCACCGCGGTGTTGGCTCCGACCCTTAACCTCCAGTCCGGGCTGATCTTGCTCAGGTAATGGGTGAGGACATAGCTGGTGGCGGACTCGTCGGAGCGGTGCACCGCCACGATCGGCTGCGACGGCAGCCTGAGCGCGGGATTAAGCCGCTGGATCGCGGGATCGTTCCACGATTTGATTTCTCCCAGGAAGATCCTGGCGAGCAGGGGACCGTCGAGGGTCAGCTCGCCCGCCTTGACCCCGTCGATATTGACGATCACGACCACGCCGCCCATGACGGTCGGGAATTGTACCAGCCCGTCCCTCTGCAGGTCCGCGGGCTGGAGCGGCACGTCGGTGGCGCCGAAGACCGCCGTCCCGGTCTGGATCTGCCGGATGCCCCCGCGCGAGCCGACCGACTGGTAGCTCAGCCCGACGCCGCTCTCCTTCTTGTAGGCCTCCGACCACAGCGCGTAGATCGGATAGGGAAACAGCGCTCCGGCGCCCGCGATGATCGCCGGCGTCCGCGCGGTACCCTGCGGCGGCAGCGCAGCGATGGCCGGCGGCGGCGCCGCAGGCGCCACGGGTGCGCTCGGTTGCGCCGTCGGCGCGCCTGCGCCCGGGCTGAAGTAGAACCGGCCTGTCAGCGCCGAATGCTCCCAAGGCACCTGCCGGCGCTGGGTCTCACGCATGACATCGTTGCGCACGGCGATCAGCATCGCGCTCAGATCGTCGTTGGAAGACGTCAGTTGCTTGAGCAGCGCGCCGGCAAACGGCGAGTTTCTTCCCGCGCCGTCGAGCGCCACGTTGCCGGGCTGGGTGGAGAAACTGATGAGGGTGCCGATCCCCGATTCGGCCGCCGCGAGGCCGCGTCCGATGTCGGTCGAGCGCGTGCCCATGGCCCGCGCAAGGTTGGGAGCGAGCGGATTGTCGCGGCAGGCGTCCAGAAACAGTATGTTGGTCGGCGCTTCGCGCTCCATGGTGCGCTGCACGAGGTCGAGGCGCACCATCTCGAAATCGAGCGCCGACGGGGCCTTCAGCTGGGCATCGACCGGCACGAGGTAATTTTGCCCGGACACCTGCATGCCGTGTCCGGCGTAGAAGAACAC
>DATFVY010000085.1:0-3413 GCA_035259925.1 Burkholderiales bacterium | reverse complement strand
TGGCGCCCCAGACACGAATCGAACGTGCGACCTGTCCCTTAGGAGGGGACTGCTCTATCCACTGAGCTACCGGGGCCCGGCGTGATTTTATCGCAGCAGCGGCAGGAACTCTCAACGGGAATAGGGCTGCGGCCCCGGCTGTTGGCACCAGGCGGCAACACACGGAGGAACCAACCATGAAGATTTCCATCGCATTGGCGGTCTTGTTGGCCCTCACGGCGCTCACGGGATGCATCAGCAATCCCAGAAATTTCACACCCGGGCAATCCACCATCGTGGACGTTCGCGCAAGGTCCGGGACACCCACCGACATCCGGTTCGACCGGAACGGCGAGGAGCTGTGGGAATACGCGCTGGGGCCGGAAGGAAGCGAAACCTATCTCATCCGCTTTGGTTCCGATGGGAAGGTCAAGGAAATCACCCAATTGCTGACGGACGAGCAATTGATGAAGGTCGTCCCCGGCACCATGACCAAGGCAGATGTAAAGGACCTGCTCGGCCGCCCTTCGGACCAGACGTTCACCGGCTCCGGCACAATCTGGTCGTGGCGGTTCAAGCGCCAAGGGGTTCAGCCAGGCTGGCTGACCGTGAGATTCAACGCGGACAACACCGTGTTCGAAAGAATCGCGATCATCGACCCGACGGATGGCAGGAGGATGGGCAAGTGACGCCTGCGGCCGCCACTGCGGCTGCGGCGCGCGCCTCCCGCCTCAGAGCTTGAGCACCAGGGCGAAAATCAGGACCAGGAGGACAGCGAAGTTGGTCACGGTGAGCAGCGAGATGTCCTCGCGCATGCTCTTGATGTAGTGACGCAGTTGGATATCCGACGGCGGCTCACCCGACTCCGACCTCCGCTTCTCCAGGTCGACCGCCAGCATGCGCCTCACGAGCACCCATCCGAGCCACACCGCCAGCCCGACTACGAACAGAAACTGGACAATGTATTTCTCCATCGCGCACCCCCCCTCAGCAAAGAAATGGTTGCGGAACTGATCTTCGGCGCATGGCCACCTGTGAAATTGTAACGCAGATAACCCTTGTCACGACCGGGTCATCCGGGGCTGGAATGATTCTCGCGCAGCACGTGTTTACTTTGAAGCACTCGATTGAAAGGAGGCGCCCATGAGATTCTCCGCGGCCCTGACAGCGTTGTCTTGCGCCGGTCTTCTGGCCGGCTGCTCCACCCCCGGCTCCCTGGTGGCCGGCCAGTCCACCGAGGCGGACGTGCGCGCGCGCATGGGAACACCCACCGATACACGCGCGGATCCAAATGGAGACCGGGTATGGGAGTATGCAACGGGCCCGGAAGGCTACAACACCTATGTCGTGCGCATGGGCGCCGACGGGAAGGTGAAGGACGTGACTCAGGTGCTGACCGAGGAGCAATTGGCGAAAGTCGTCCCGGGAAAGACGACCAAGGCTGAAGTGAGAAACCTGCTCGGCCGGCCGTCATTCGAGAATTCCTACTTCGTGGGCCAGACGTGGTCCTACCGGTACTACAAGGGCGGCATCCGGCCGGGATACCTGGTCGTGACGTTCAGTCCCGCTGATATCGCCACGAGCACCATAGCGATACTCGACTTCACCGGAGACGGTCGCGACAAGTAACGCGCGGCCCCGTCGCGGCGGGAGCGAGCGCAACTGCTTCGCGCCCCTTTGCGGAAGCAGATCTCCTGCCGTCGTCGTTATCTCGCCATCAGCGCCTCGGGCAGCCAGGTGGCGAGGCCCGGGAACAGGGTTATCAGCGCGATGGCCAGCACCAGCATGAAGAAGAACGGGATGGACGCCTGCGCCACGTAGAGGCTGTCCTTGCCGCTCATCGTCTGCAGCACGAACAGGTTGAACCCCAGGGGCGGGGTGACCTCCGCGATCTCCACCAGCAGCACGATGAAAATGCCGAACCAGACCAGGTCGAAGCCCGCCTTCTCCACGATCGGCAGTACCACCGAGGTCGTGAGCACGATCATCGAGATGCCGTCGAGCGCCGTGCCCAGGATGATGTAGATCAGCGCGAGGACCGCGATCAGCGCGTAGGCGTTCAGCTCGAGAGAAGCCACCCACTCCGCGAGCACGCGCGGAATCCCGGTGAACGCCATGCACGTGGCGAGGAAGGACGCGGCACCCAGGATGAACATGATCATGCAGGAAAGCCGCGTGGCGCCCATGAGGCTCTGCCAGAACGTCCTGCGATCGAGCCCCCCGCCCCACCCCGCGATGGCGAGCGCCCCCAACACGCCGTAGGCCGCCGCTTCCGTGGCGGTCGCCCAGCCGATCACCATCACCCACACGATGAACACGATGAGCGCCACGCACGGCAGCAGGTTGCGGCTGCGCCGCAGCTTCTCGCGCAGCGTGAGGACCATCGTCTCGCGCGGCGTCCGGTCGGGATGCGCGAGCGCCCACAACGCGATGTAACCGGAGAACAGGGCGGTGAGGATCACGCCGGGAACGATCCCTGCCAGGAACACCTTGATGATCGAAACCTCCGCCGCCACCGCGTAAACCACCATGATGATCGACGGCGGCAGCAGTATGCCCAGCGTGCCGGCGCCGCACAGCGAGCCGAGGCAGGTCCGCTCGTCGTAGCCGCGGCGCTTGAGCTCGGGTAGCGCCACCTTGGCGATGGTCGCGCAGGTCGCAGCGGAAGAACCCGAGACCGTGCCGAACAGCGCGCAGCCGAGTATGTTCACGTGCATCAGGCGCCCCGGCAGCCAGGTAAGCCACGGCGCCAGGCCTTCGAACATCTCCTGGGACAGCCGGGTGCGGTAGAGGATCTCGCCCATCCACACGAACAGCGGAAGTGCCGCCAGGGTCCACGAGGCGCTGGATGCCCAGAACGACTGGAACAGGCTCACCTCCGGCGGCGTGTTGGTGAAGAATGCCAGCCCGGCCCACGCGACCGCCGCGAGGGCAATGGCGATCCACACGCCGCAGACCAACAGCACCAGCAGGAGCGCCAGCAGGAACGCCGCCGCCGTGAGCGCCGTCATCGTCCAGCCTTGTGCAAACGCGCCAGGGTGCGCTTGCACCTGTTGCCTCCCCTCTCCGCTCGGGGAGAGGGGCGCCGAAACGTGGAGCAGGGGCCCCGGTCTTCCGGGGATGCGACCGTGCAGGCGCCCGTAAGCGCGCGGTCAGGTGCGGCGCCAGATCGCGCTCCGGGGTCGCATCCAAGCACAATACGCTCGGAACCTGCTCCGCCCTCCGCGCGCTCGGGGGCGAGGGATGAGCGTCGCAGGATTCCCGGGACGCTCATTACACGGTCTCCGTGAAGTCGCCGGCAGCCCTGCGCTCTTCCTCGGCGACCCGGTAGGCGGGCTTGTCTCCACGCAGCACCGCGGCCAGTTCGTCTGCTACCGCGACGAAGAAGACGACGGTCCCGACAACCAGGCTCAGTTGCGGTATCCAGATCGGTA
>DATFVY010000084.1:0-8975 GCA_035259925.1 Burkholderiales bacterium | reverse complement strand
TGTTCCTGGCCGTATTGCGCGATCCTCAGCTCGCCCGCCTGAACTACGGCGTGTTCGCGCTGCATGCGGTGTTGATGGCGCTGTTCATCGCCGTGCCGCTCGACCTGCGCGCTGCCGGATTGCCGGTGGACCACCACTGGCAGGTGTACCTGCCGGTGATGGCCGCCTCGTTTCTCCTGATGCTGCCGGCCGTGCTGGGTTCCGGGTCGGCGCAGCGGACCAGGGCCGTGCTGGTGGGCTCGATCGCGGTGCTGCTGCTCGACCAGCTCGCCATGCCCTGGTTCTCCGGCGGGGTCTGGCCCATCGCGCTGCTGCTGGTGGTTTATTTCACTCCATTCAATGTGCTGGAAGCGATCCTGCCCGCGCAGGTGTCCCGTCTCGCCGCGGGCGAGAGCCGCGGCATGGCGATCGGGGTATTCGCCAGCCTCCAGTTCTTCGGAGCGTTCTGCGGCGCGGCGGCGGGGGGTTATCTGTATGAAAGGTGGGCGACCTCAGGTGTTGTCATCTTCAACGTGGTGCTGCTCGTTATCTGGCTTATGCTCGCCGCCGGGACCCGCGCGGCGGCGCAGCGCGCCATTTGAAGTGGACAGCGCGGGATTACACGAACAAAATGAGCGTGAACTGAGAGCGAGGGAAAACAAATGGCCTCCGTAAACAAGGTGATATTGATCGGCAACCTCGGCAGGGATCCGGAGACGCGCTTCCTGCCCTCCGGCGACGCGGTGTGCAATATCAGCATCGCCACCACCGAGAAATGGAAGGACAAGGCGAGCGGCGAGATGAAGGAGGCCACCGAGTGGCACCGCGTCTCGTTCTTCGGCCGGCTCGCCGAGATCGCGGGCGAGTACCTCAAGAAGGGCTCGCAGGTCTATGTCGAAGGCAGCCTGCGCACGCGCAAGTACCAGGACAAGGAGACCGGCAAGGACCGCTACAGCACCGAGATCCGCGGCGACGAGATGAAGATGCTCGGTTCGCGTCCCGGCGGCGGCTCGGAGCCGATGGCGCGTGAACCCCGCGAGCCGGCAACCGCCGGCGCCGGGGGCGGCAAGCCACGACAGGAACAGCAGAAAAAGGGCGGCGCGTTCGATACGATGGACGACGACATCCCGTTCTAGCGGGAAGTCGAAAGGTGGAAGTAACGGCCTAGGCCGCGGGCCGATGCGCCCGCAGGAAGGAGCGCACCTGGCGCACGGCCAGGGGGATCATCTCCTTGGGCTCCTTCCAGGGGTAGTAGCTCACCTCGGATTTCGGCGCGAGCTTCGCCACTTCCATGGCGACGGCATAGGGGTGCGACGGAATATCGTCCGGCATCACCAGTATCGGCGTCTGGCAGGCGCGCACGAAATCGCGCGTCACGGTGAACACGAAATCGGCGTTGGTGCGATACATCCGGGTGAGGAACCGGTCCACCATCTCCTGCGTGATCTCGGGCCGGCGCTTCATGAACTCGGGGGCCCAGGTCTTCATGCTGTTCTCGTACATGACGCCGGGCGCCTCCGGGCGGAAGCCGACGGGCTGGGCGTGCACGGCGGCGACGATGCGGTCCGGCGCCCGCTTCATCAGGCCCCAGATGAAGGGGCTGCCGATGCAGTAGCCCAGCGCCATGAACCGCTTGATGCCCAGGTGATCCATCAGGCCGAGCTGGTCGTCGGCGAAGGATTCCCACGGCCGGTCGATGTCGAGCGGGCCGGTGGACTGACCGGAAGGGGCGTTGCGCAGGTCGGCGACGATGCAACGGTATTCGCCCTTGAACTCCTCCATCGCGTTGAAGGGCGCTCGCTCGGTCAGGAAGGAGATCGACGAGTTCAATCCTCCGCCCGGTATGACCAGCAGCGGGAAACCGGAGCCGGCTTCCTGGTAATGAATGCGAACGTCGCCCCTCTGGTAGATCGGCATGACAACCCCTTTCCCGGTTTGTTGCGCAAACGCGCGCGGCACGGCGGCAGCCGCTGCCGCGGCCGCGCCGGTTGTCAGCAGCTCGCGCCTGCCCGTATCCACGTGCCTGCCCATGGTGAACGTGCGACCCGGTCATTCTACTCAGGCTGCCGTCTGGCACAGTCCGCGGCCGGCCTGCAGATAAGCTGGCGACAGCTAACCCCATCAGATATAATGCTTTTCCCCGATTTGGGAGGCAGCATGCCAATCTACGAATATCGCTGCGGACAGTGCGGATTTCAGAAGGAATTCATGCAGCGCATGAGCGACGCGCCACTCACGGATTGCCCGCAGTGCGGCAAGCGCAGCTTCAACAAGCTCGTCAGCGCGGCCGGGTTCCAGCTGAAAGGCACGGGCTGGTACGCCACGGATTTCAAGAACAGCGCCGCGAAGCCCGCAGCCAAGCCCGAGGCGAAGGCCAAGTCCGAAGCGAAGGCCGAGGCGAAGGCCGAGGCCAAGCAAGACAAGCCCGCCGAAAGCTCCGGCAAGGATTCCTCGAAGTCGGAATTTTCCTGCGGCACCGGCGCCTGCCCGGCCTGCAGCTAGCTCCGAGCCGGTGTCCCGGGGGCGGTCCCCGGGCATGGCGTTGACGCGCGAAGCGTCCCTATATGGCCACCTCTCCCGCTACACCGTCGGGGCACTCCATGACCCGGACCGCGCTTTTCAAGCGCTACCTCATCGCGGGGCTCCTGATCTGGGTGCCCCTCATGATCACCATCTGGGTCGTGCTGACGCTGGTGGGGATCATGGACCAGACCCTGCTGCTGCTGCCGCCGGAGTGGCGCACCGAGTCCTGGCTCGGGTTCCACATCCCGGGCCTGGGCGCGGTGCTCACGCTCGTGGTAGTGCTGGCAACAGGAGCCCTGGCCGCCAACGTGATCGGGCAGCGCATGGTCCGGTTCTGGGAAGGCCTGCTCGGCCGCATTCCGGTCGTGAATTCCCTCTACACCGGCGTCAAGCAGATCAGCGACACGCTCTTCAAGCCCGGCGGACAGGCCTTTCGCAAGGCCCTGCTGGTCGAATGGCCGTCGCCGGGCACCTGGACGATCGCGTTTCTCACCGGCCAGCCGGGCGGTGATGTTGCCAACCACCTGCGCGGCGACTATGTGAGCATCTACGTGCCGACGACGCCCAACCCGACGGGGGGGTACTTCGTCATGGTGCCGCGCTCGAAGGTCGTCGAGCTCGACATGTCCGTGGACGAAGCGCTCAAGTACATCATCTCGATGGGTGTTGCCGCGCCCATCGATCCCGACCGCGTGAGCGCGGTCATTCGTCCGGCCGTCGTGGACCAGAAAGCCGCCAACGAGTAGGAAAACGGCGTGATCCGTGGCCGGTGACCCGAGACCGGTTTTCTCGACAAGCCGTCAGTCGTCAGTCATCAGTCATCACCGAACTCAAAATGAGAACCGACTACTGCGGCCGTGTGAGCCGTAAACACCTGGGCCAGACCGTAACCCTGTGCGGCTGGGTGCATCGGCGGCGCGACCATGGCGGCGTGATCTTCATCGACCTGCGTGACCGCGAAGGCCTGGTGCAGGTCGTGTGCGATCCCGACACGCCGGACACCTTCAAGACCGCCGACCGGCTGCGGGCCGAATTCGTGATCGAGGTGCAGGGCAAGGTGCGCGCGCGCCCGGCGGGGACCGTCAACCCGGATCTCGCGAGCGGGGAGATCGAGGTGCTCGCGCAGTCGATCGCCATCCTCAACCCCTCGCTGCCGCCCCCCTTCCAGATCGACGAGGAGCACCTGTCGGAGACGGTGCGCCTCGAGAACCGCGTGCTGGACCTGCGGCGCCCGCTCATGCAGAAGAACCTGCGGCTGCGCTACCGCACGGCGATGGCCGTGCGCAGCTTCCTCGACCGCCACGGCTTCATCGACATCGAGACGCCGATGCTCACCCGCTCGACGCCGGAGGGCGCGCGCGACTACCTGGTGCCCTCGCGCGTGCACCCGGGCGAGTTCTTCGCGCTGCCGCAGTCGCCGCAGCTGTTCAAGCAGCTGCTGATGATCGCCGGCTACGACCGCTACTACCAGATCGTCAGGTGCTTTCGCGACGAGGACCTGCGCGCCGACCGCCAGCCCGAGTTCACGCAGATCGATATCGAGACCTCGTTTCTCGACCAGCGCGAGATCACGGACCTGATGGAGCAGTTGATCCGCCACGTGTTCAAGGAGGCGATCGGGGTGGATCTGCCCAGCCCGTTCCCGCGGCTCGCGTACGACGACGCGATCGCGCGCTACGGCTCGGACAAGCCGGACCTGCGCGTGCCGCTGCAGCTCACCGAGCTGACCGACGTCATGAAGGGCGTCGCGTTCAAGGTGTTCGCCGGGCCCGCCGGCACGCCCGGCGGCCGGGTCGCCGGGTTGCTGGTTCCGAAGGGCGGCGAGCTCACGCGCGGCGAGATCGACGCCTATACCGAGTTCGTCGGCGGCTTCGGGGCGAAAGGGCTCGCCTGGATCAAGTTCAACGACATCGCGAAGGGCCGCGACGGGCTGCAATCGCCCATCGTCAAGAACCTGTCGGACGACGCGCTCAAGGCCGTGGTCGAACGCTCCCTTGCGAAGAACGGCGACCTCATGTTCTTCGGGGCCGATCGCGCCAAGGTCGTGAACGACGCGCTGGGGGCGCTGCGCGTCAAGATCGGGCACGAGCGCGGCTTCGCGACTGCAGGCTGGCAGCCGCTGTGGGTGCTCGACTTCCCGATGTTCGAGTGGGACGAGGAGGAGAAGCGCTGGAACGCGATGCACCACCCGTTCACTTCGCCCGCCGACGGGCATGAGAACCTGCTGGAATCCGAGCCGGCCCGGGCGCGCGCCAAGGCGCACGATATGGTGCTCAACGGCTGGGAGATCGGCGGGGGCTCGGTGCGCATTCACCGCTCCGAGGTGCAGCAGAAAGTGTTCCGCGCGCTCGCGATCGGCCCGGACGAGGCGCAGGCGAAGTTCGGTTTCCTGCTCGACGCGCTCCAGTACGGCGCACCGCCGCACGGCGGGATCGCCTTCGGGCTCGACCGCATCGTGGCCTTGCTGGCGGGGGCGGACTCGATCCGCGACGTCATCGCGTTCCCGAAGACGCAGCGCGCGCAATGCCTGCTCACGCACGCGCCCAGCCCGGTGGACGAGCGGCAGCTGCGCGAGCTGCATATTCGGCTTCGCCAGGAAAATCGTGACAAGTGACGGGTGACGGGTGACGAGTGCCCGATGGCGCCGCTTCACCGCGGCGCTGCTCGCTGTTTCGTTGTTCGCGTGCGGGGATTCCCCCGCACAGCGCGGGCCGGCCGCGATTCCCGAGGTGGCGGCAGCCGAGTTGCCGGCGCAGGCGCGCGAAACGATCGCCCTGATACGCAAGGGCGGACCCTATCAATATGAACGCGACGGTATCGTGTTCGGAAACTTCGAGAAGCTGCTCCCGTTGAAGGAGCGCGGCTACTATCGCGAATATACGGTCAGAACACCGGGCGCGAAGGGGCGGGGAGCGCGGCGCATTGTCGCGGGCCGCGACGGCGAGTTCTATTACACGGACGATCACTACCAGAGCTTCAAGCGCATCAAGGAACCGTGACCGGTGACCTGTGACCAGTCGCTACACAAATCTGTTCAAGTCGTTGCCATCCGGGGTCCACGCGGCTCCGCGGCTCACGGGGCCGCTGCGCGCGGCGGCGAAGCGGGCGGGCATCGCCTGGTATGACCTCGACTTGAAGGGAGTCGCTGACCGCCAGGCGCTGCTGCGGCGCTGCGCGGAGGTGTTCGCACTGCCCGCCCATTTCGGGGAAAACTGGGACGCCTTGCACGAGTGCCTGCGCGAGCTGGCGGGCAGCGGGGCGCCCGGCGCGGTCGTCCACTGGCGCCGCGGGCCGGAACTGGCGCGGCGCGCGCCGGAAGCGCTGGCGACGGCGCTTGAAATCCTGGATGACGCGGCCAGATACTGGAGAAGCAGCGGCCGCGTCTTCGTCGTGGCCGTCGATCGCGACAGCGGGCGGGGCTTCGCGCTGCGGCCACTGCGATGAAGAGGAGAAGCGTGGCTCGTTGCTCGTCCCTCGTTTTTCGTCTTTCCGCAGCAGGAAGGGCGGGGACGAGGAGCGAATGACGAGAAACGAGCCACTTTTGCATGGTCTATAAGCTTCCGGTGTCGGTGCTGGTGGTGGTGCACACGCCGGCGCTCGAAGTGCTGCTGCTGGAACGCGCCGACCGTCCGGGCTTCTGGCAGTCGGTGACCGGCAGCCAGCACGAGGGCGAAACGCTGCTGGACACCGCGGTGCGCGAGATCCGCGAAGAGACCGGCCTCGACGCCGCGCGCTACGAGCTGACCGACTGGGGCAGGGAGAACCGCTACGAGATCTTTCCGCACTGGCGGCACCGCTACGCGCCCGGCGTCACGCACAACACCGAGCACGTTTTCGGCTTGCGCCTGCCACAGGCGCTTGCCGTCGCGCTCGAGCCGAAAGAGCACCTGCGCTACGAATGGCTGCCGTGGCGCGAGGCGGCGGAGCGGGTTTTTTCGTGGAGCAACGCGGAAGCACTGCGCGAGCTGCCGCAGCGCGCGCGGTCCGATGGCGAAAAACCCTGACCAAAGTACGGACTTCCGCGAAATTCGCGGCACTCATGGCGCAAACGGGGGTCATATATAATGATGCGTGGAACTTGTTGAAAAGGCATTAAAGTTGGACGTTGCAACGATCGCATTCGACCGCTACAAGCCGCTCGCCGACGACGCGTGCGATGAGCGCATACGCGCCGCGCGCCGGAGCCTCGGCAAGAGCGCGGTCATCCTCGGCCACCACTACCAGCGCCCCGAGGTCTACAAGCACGCCGACCTGACCGGCGATTCACTCCAGCTGTCCAAGCTCGCCGCCCGCACCGACGCGCAGTACATCGTGTTCTGCGGCGTGCATTTCATGGCCGAAGTCGCCGATATCCTGTCCAAGCCCGGGCAGATCACGATACTGCCCGACCTCGGCGCCGGCTGCTCGATGGCGGACATGGCGAACCTGGCCAAGGTCGAGCGCGCCTGGCGCGAGCTCGCCACCGTCCTCGATCCGGACCAGCATGTCACGCCGGTGACCTACATCAACTCGGCCGCCGACCTGAAGGCGTTCTGCGGCGAGCACGGCGGTATCGTGTGCACGTCGTCCAATGCGCGCGGCATCCTCGAGTGGTGCTTCAAGCGGCGCGAGAAGGCCCTGTTCTTCCCCGACCAGCACCTCGGCCGCTGGACCGGCTACCTGATGGGCATCCCGCTCGCCGAGATGCTCGTGTGGGACCCGGATGAAGAACTCGGGGGCCTGACGCCGCAGCAGATCAAGATGGCGAAGATCCTGCTGTGGAAGGGGCATTGCTCGGTGCACCAGATGTTCCAGCCGCAGCACGTGCTGCGCTGGCGCGAGAAGAATCCCGCCGGCATGGTGATCTCGCATCCGGAGTGCCGGTTCGACGTGTGCAAGCTGTCCGACTATGTCGGCTCGACCGATTTCATCATCAAGACCATTAGCGCGAGCCCGCCGGGCACGCGCTGGCTGGTCGGCACCGAGCTCAATCTGGTCAACCGCATTTCAGAGCAATATAAGTCCCAGGGGAAACTGGTGCAGTTCATGGCACCGACCGTGTGCATGTGCTCGACGATGGCGCGTATCGACCCCCAGCACTTCGCCTGGGCGCTGGAAAACCTCGTGGCCGGCAAGGTCGTGAACCAGATCAAGGTTCCGCGCCACGAGGCCGAGCTCGCGCACGTCGCCCTCGACCGCATGCTCGCGGTTTCCTGAGTTTTCCCCTTTGCCGCCGCGCGCGGCAATCCTGGCCTGCCGGGGCGCACGTCCCGGTATCTGCTGTTTGCTGCTCGCATGCGTTGTCGCCGCCGCGGCGGCAGCCGACGTCTCGGTCGAGGCCACCCGCGACGGCGACGCGGTCGAGGTGGAGGCCGTTGCCGAGATCGCGGTCGGGGTGGCCCGCGCCTGGGAAGTCCTGACCGACTACAACCGGCTTGCCGAGTTCGTGCCCGACCTGCACGAGAGCCGGGTCGTCTCCCGCAAGGGCGACAACGCGGTGGTCGAGCAGAAAGGCGCCGCGCGCTTCCTGTTCTTCAGCTATCCCATCGAGGTGCGGCTCGCCGTCACGGAGCATCCGCGCCAGCGCATCGAATCGCGGGCGGTCGCCGGCAATTTCCGCGAGCTGCGCAGCGTCTATACGCTCGAGCCACGCGAAGGGGGAGTGCGCCTGCGCTACCACGGGCGTCTGGTGCCGGACTTCCAGCTGCCCTTGTTCCACACCTACGTGCTGAAGAGCAACGTCGAGGCCACGTTCCGCGCCATGGTCGAGGAGATCGAGCGCGACCCAAAGCGACCCAAAGCCGGTGACCCGTGACCGGTGACCAGTGACTGGGTAAACCGCTACACTTCCACAGCGGGGCTGAGAAAATCCGCGCGCTGCCGCGGGCCGATGGCCCGAGGCGTTCCCTCAGCGTGAGGACAAGGAGTTACCGGTCACTGGTCACCGTTCACGGTTTTGAAGAGCATGCGCACGCTACGCGTAGCCAGCTACAACATCCACAAGGGCTTTTCCGTGACGCCCCTGCTCCATCGGCGGCTCACGATCCATGACCTGCGCGAAAAGCTGCGCGCGCTCGATGCCGATATCGTGTTCCTGCAGGAGGTGCACGGCCAGCATGACCGGCATGCGCGGCGCTATTCCGACTGGCCGTCGGCGCCGCAGTACGAATTCCTCGCCGACACGGTCTGGAACGACTTCGCCTACGGCAGGAATTCCGTCTACGACCACGGCCACCACGGCAACGCCGTGCTGTCGCGCTTCCCGATCCTGAGCTGGGACAACCAGGATATCTCTCTGCGGAAATTCGAGCGGCGCGGACTGCTCCATTGCGAGATCCGCGTGCCGGGCTGGAGCGAGGTGGTGCACTGCGTGTGCGTCCACCTCGGCCTGCGCCGGCACGAGCGCAGCCGCCAGATGGAGAAGCTGCGGCAGCGCATCGAGCGGGTGGTGCCGCGGGAGGCGCCGCTGATCGTGGCCGGCGACTTCAACGACT